>CATLVA010000191.1 GCA_950060715.1 uncultured Oligoflexia bacterium
TCTATTGTAAGTCACAAACCACAAACAACGAGAAATCATTTTCATTGTGCCTTTACTATTGATCAAACAGAAATCGTGCTTGTAGATACTCCGGGTATTCACACTTCAAGTCTAGAACTGAACATCAGAATGAACGGTCAAGCAGAGTTTGGAGCAGATGGAGTAGATCTAAATTTACTACTGATTGATTTAACCGAAGATATCGAAAAAGAGACTGCTCATTTCATGAAAGAGTTTGGTGGAAAACTCACTAAAGCTTGGGTTGTTTTTACGAAGTCAGATTTAGTTAAAGACTTAGACAGTATTAATCTTGAAGAGAAATTTGAAAAAATCAAAGAGCAAATTCCTGCGGTAGAAAAATTCTTTGTTATCTCTGCCAAAAAAGGAGATGGTGTTCACCTTTTAACTGGGGAGCTTTGTGATGCTGCAGAACCGGGACCACATCTTTATCCAGACGGAGCTGTTTCAAATAAGAACCAAAGATTCTTTGCCTCTGAATATATCCGTGAACAAGCTTTTCATACCCTGCAAGATGAACTTCCATATGAGTTGGCAGTAGTGATCGATGAATTCTTCGATGCAAAAGCTCAAGGAGATAAAGTTGAAAACACGAAAATCTCTGCAAGTATTTTAGTTAACCGTCCAAGTCAGCGTGCCATCGTTGTTGGTAAAAAAGGTTCAGTTATCAAAGAAATTGGAACCAATGCGAGAAAGAAAATTGAAGCAATGGTTGGGGGGAAAGTATTCTTGAACCTTCACGTTAAAGTTTCACCAAAGTGGTTTAAAAACAATTTTGTATTAGATGAACTTGGATTACCAAGAACTCAAAAATCTCATAGGGTTTGGAGAAAGAAATAATGAAACGCTCATGTGTTGTCTCCCTTATCGGAAGACCAAATGTAGGAAAAAGTACCATCTTCAATCGATTGATGCGTAAAAGCTTTAAGGCAATATCATACGATCTTCCTGGTGTAACGAGAGATCGTCACTATGGTATCGCTCAGCTTGAGAACGCTTCAGGTGAGGATATTCGTGATCTAATCGTCGTGGACACCGGAGGATTTTATCCTGAAAAGGTAGAAGAACCACAAAAACTAGGAAAAAGAAAAACTGCAGAGCCGTTTTTTAATATTATGGCCGATCAGGCGAAGCTTGCTATTGATGAATCTGACTTAGTTTTAATGGTAGTTGATATTAGAGAAGGTTTAATTCCATTTGATAAAACAATTTGTGATTATATTAGATCAACGCAAAAGCCATTTTGGCTTTTAGTGAATAAATACGATGATGAGAAGCTCTTAGGTCAAGAGGCGGAGTTTTATTCTTTAGGTATTGATGAAGAACAACTTTTTATGGTTTCGGCAGAACACGGTAGAGGACTGCAAACGTTAAAAGAAAATCTTTATTCTTTTATTAAACAATTTGAGAATACTGAGCAGAAATACCTTCAGCGTGGGGTTAAGCCGAACTATGATGTTGTGGCCAACGTTGCAATCGTAGGAGCACCAAATGCAGGTAAGTCGACTCTTTTAAATCAATTTATTGGAGCGCAAAGAGCACTTGTATCTAATGTTGCAGGTACTACAGTGGATCCAATTGAAGGGTATTGCGACTTATATTTTGGATCTGACGTAGAAAATCTAAGTGCTCAAACTGATCAGTTTAGAAAATCAAATACAGAACTTCTTGAAGAATATAAGGAGTTTGAAGAAGAGTTTAGCGAAGGGGAGCTAGCAGCTTATAATGAGCTTCCTGATGAACTAAAGTATTCAGATGATGATTATGATAGTTATGATCACGAAGAAGAGGATGAAGAAATTAGCTTTGATGAAGTTGATGAAAGCGAAAATGATATATTTACACTTTCTGATATTGAATCAAAACTTGATGCCGCAAGTGATGACACGGAAGATGAGTCGGAAGTAACGGACGAAGATGATGCCCAAGAGGATGTTGATTTTAATCCTTTTAGATCTATTAAACTTGTTGATACTGCTGGTATTAGAAAACAAAAATCTGTCAGTGGATTTATTGAAGAGCAATCAGTTTACCGCTCACTTAAGGCAATCTCTGAAGCTGATGTTATCATCTATATGATAGATGTAACGAAGGGAATTACTCATCAAGACAGAAGGCTTTGTGATATCGCTCTTGAACGTGGAAAGTCTCTTGTTATTTGTTTGAATAAAATCGATTTGGTTCAAGATGTCATGCAAGACAAAGTAAAAAAACGCGAGTGGATGCTTGATCTAAGGGCCTCAGTTCCGTGGCTTGCATTTTGTGAGTTGATTACAATTTCTGCGCAGAAAGGAAGTCATCTCAAAGCATTGAAGACTTCTTTAAGAAAGACAATTATGATTCGAAACTCTAAGGTCACGACAGGAAAACTAAACAAAACTGTAACTGCCCTCATGGATAGAAATCCGATTGTTGTTGATAAAGCTAAAGGTTTAAGACTAAGAGTGAAGTACGCTTCTATGTTGAAGTCATCTCCACCAACTTTCCTTTTATTCACGAATAGGTCTCAAGGAGTTCCGCCAAATTATAGAAGGTATTTAACCAATGCCTTAAGAAAAGAATTTAATTTGGTGAATACGCCTGTTCATTTGATTTTTAGGACAACGACAGATATTGAAAGAAGACTTAAAAAAGTATAAATGAGAGCGTGCCTAGAGCACGCTTTTTTTTAATAAGAAATATTATAATTGAGCATGATTGAAATGACGTCACCGCGTAGGTCTTCATAGCCGTAGGTGGAGTCTAGTTTTTCACCATTCACTTCACGCTCTAGTTCCTCAGGAATCTGACGGTAATCGTTAGTAAATTTATCGAAAAAATTCACGTAATGATAAAGAAATTCTACGTTAAAATAGGTCTTTTTAAGCTCAATTGGGAACTCGAGACCAAAGCCTATTCCTGTTCCAAGTCCTCCGGCTGATTCATCTGAGAGGTTCTTTTTTTCCGGAAAAGTATTTGTCTGATACCAATATTCCAATCGCCCCACAAAATAGGGATTTGAATAAGTCACCGCCGTTCCAAGATCAGAGGTATCTATATAGTAACGAAGTCCAATAAAGGGTCTGAGCATATTTGTCTCGACCGCACCTATGATTTCAGTAGGAGAGCCGACGACGTAAGTGTCTATGAACATGGTATGTTTTGAGTACTCAAGACCCATCACAAAAACATTTTGAAAATCCATGAAGTAAATGAGTGAGAAGTGAAACGATGGGTGATTATCTGTATAGGCAAGACCTCTGTTATCAGTAAAAGTTGTGGTACCAAGGCCCAGGTTTATCCCGTAAAATCTGGAGTAACGATAGAATCTTTCATCCTCCATTACCTGTGCAGCTTCTAAGTCTTCGTTAAAGTCTTGAAAGATATCTCCGCCAACGCTGATTTCATTATCTTCACCCTGAAACATAGCTCCAACTCCCTGTCCCCAAGCGGGAAGAGATAAAAGAAGAAATAAAATACAAATTGGTTTCATGATCACCTATAGGTAGAAATGAATGGCAGACTGAATAAAATTAACTCCTAGAGTTTGAATACGCGATTCGCCCTCATATTTGTTAAAGCTCACACCGAATTCAAAGCTAAAGCCTAAACTCTCAAGGCCTTGGAAGCTAAATTCAGAGCCAAATGTTCCATCCACTTGGTATCCGTTGGCGGTGCCATCACTTTCAGTGTCTTGATAGGTAAATAGATTTGCTCCAAGGGCTGAATAGAAATTTAGCTGAGGTTCTTCGTAAATATAACGATAGTATTTAAGACCTACAGCATAAAATGTCCCCTCCGAACTTGAGTCAAGACCGAAGCTTCCACCAAATGCACTAGATCTATTGCGCTGCAACTTCATCGATAGAACACTCATATCAGTCACTAAGTGATTAGACATTCCAATTCCAAGTCTCCCCACCAAGCTTGCTGACCAAGCATTTGAACATAAAATCGAGGAAAAAACGAAAATTGCAGCTACTAAATTTCTCATAATAAAAATCGTATCGAAACACTAGAGCTTTGACAACTTATTGATTTTAAGAATAGAATTTTGGTCTGATAAGCGACAAGGAAGACAAATGACTACAAATCAAGAAGCACAATCCATGGAGGAGACTCTAGATAGTACCTTAGAGAAAACAGATCTAGGTCATATTATTAATGAGAACAAGAAAGCTGTTTTAGCTGCTGCTGCCGTAATAATTATTGCATTATTAGGTTATGTTGTAGTTTCTAAAATCCAGGCAAGCAAACATCAAGAAATGCTAGCTAAAGCTTACCAAGTAGAAACCAGCGTTTTTGAGCCATACTTAACTGATAAAATTAAAGCTGATGAATTTGTGACGAAATTAAATAGTCTCGATCCTGTTGTGTTTGAAGACGTTTCAATTTATGCAAGCTTACTTGCTGGACTTGAAAAACTTCATACTGACGGAAAGCTAACTACTGATTTAATGGATAAAGCGCAAACATGGTTAGATAAACAAGATAAGAGAAGTGATGTGTATCTGCTAGCAGGGCTAGGAT
>CATLVA010000192.1 GCA_950060715.1 uncultured Oligoflexia bacterium
GTGTTCCCCCTACTCCCGTTGGATTAGCAGATTTTGTTACGAGTACGACTCATAAAACTTTAAGAGGACCAAGGGGGGGAATTATTCTTTCCAATGAAGAATGGGGAAAGAAACTTAACTCTAATATTTTCCCTGGTATTCAAGGTGGTCCGTTAGAGCATGTTATTGCGGCCAAAGCAGTTGCTTTCGGAGAAGCTCTTAGACCTGAGTTCAAGGAGTACCAAGAACAAGTCGTAAAGAACGCTCAAGCATTAGCAAAAGGATTAATGAACAGAGGAATCGACCTAGTATCCAGAGGAATTGAAAATCACCTCGTCCTAGTAAAAACAGATTCAGTAAGCTTATCTGGAAAAGAAGCTGAAGCCATTTTAGAATCAGTGCATTTAACTTGTAATAAAAATATGATCCCAAGAGATACAAGGTCTCCATTTGTTACTTCTGGGATTAGGCTTGGTACGCCAGCGATTACGACAAGAGGATTAACTGAGGAACATATGGATCAACTTGCAGGGTGGATACATTTGGCCCTAACTGATAAGAGTTCTCACGATCAAATTAGAAAAGAAGTTCACGCAATTTGTGAAAAATATCCAGTTTATTAAGGAAGGAAAATTGATGAAAGTTTTATTTATCTCAGTATTAGCTCTAACTATGTTGAGCGCTTGTAACAAGAAGCCTGCAGAGGATCCTGCAAAAACAGTGATCAACCCTCCTGCTCAAGTAGAACAAACCGAGGAAGAAGATATTTCAAATAGCGGAATTATTGAAGAAAACGATTCTTGTATTTGTACCAAGGAATATATGCCAGTATGTGCCGATGGCCAGACTTTTCCTTCTGCTTGTCAGGCAAAATGTGAGGGCATCACGGAGTATACTGACGGAGCTTGTGAATAGATTTTAAAATTCTAATATTCTCTCTTCCAGATATAGAAGCGATTCATATTGAGTATTTAAAACATTCAAGCATGATTCCTTCATTTCTGGAGAGAGAAAATTTGTTTTCTCAATAATCCCTCTTAAGTTTTTCGGACTCATTCCATTAAAAAAGGATTTTGCAGCTTCTACCGAATCATTAGCGATAATAAATTCAAATAGCTCATCATTGGTATAAAGAGGTCTTTTATCTTTTTCAGAAAACTCAGCACAACCAAAATTAGTTTCTATTAAAAAATCGTGATTAGACTTCATCTTCAAGTGAGGATTCTGAATAAAAGCGGACTTATCGACTTCGAAAATACGAAGAGACCTAGCATCCCTTTGATTATTTGCAATAAGTGTGTCGAACAGAACCATCTTAGTCATAAACTCAGAGACATTTGTCTTTGAGTATTTCTGCCATTGCTCGAATAATTCATTTAGTTTACGTGAACTATCAATGACTCGTGTGGAAAAATATGAAAGTGGCTCCATTGATTTAATATATCCCTCTCCCCTAATATCTTTAGTAAGAAGAAAGTCTTCATTATTTAAGCGTACAATTGAGCTCTCTTGAGTCGCTAGATTAAAATACCTAGCGATACTTGCCCCCAAGGACTGCATATAAATATAGGGATAGCGGTGCTGAAAACCTCTGTGTTCAAGTCCCATTGCTTTTAAATGATACATTGCCTCCGTTGTGGTCTCTTTCAATTGGAAGTAGTCCGAAGTTTTTCCACCGGCTTTATACTTAGGAGGAACCACTTCAAATTCTTTGCCATCAATCAGAAGAATTTTGCTTTTATAAGGATCGGAATTCATGGCCCGGCTTCTATATTCATACCAATAATTTGCAAACTCCACATCTCGCGTCTCAATAAACCAAGGACCTCCATTTGTGTAATGAACCCCTTTAGGAGGATGAACTTGATTATCCTCATCGCATAAATAATTCCAATTAAGAGGTAATTCACCTATGAGTTCATTTTTTGTCCATTCGAACTGATGCAGTGATAATCCAGCTGATTGATTAATATAATCAGGTGTAAGCGCTTTACACTTTTCATTATTGAATAATATTAAACTAGACCAATTTTTCATTTTATAACGTGACTGAATTTTATCTAAGAATTTTCGCTGGCTTCTTGGGATATAATCATGCTTACAAACCATAACGGCGTAATTTTCATCTCTTAGTTCCCACAGCTCTTTTAAATCATCTAATAAGACAAAATCACAATCAATAAATAAGCTCCACCCTTCATAATTTGAAAGGTAGGGAGTTAAAAATCTTGTTGTTGAGAAATCAGTTGATTCAAATTCACTTTGAGAGCGTTGATAGACATCCAGTTGCTGCTTTACAATAGGTGTAATTCTTACAGGCACTGAAGTTTTTTCTATGATGCTCTGACACAAAACATGATAAGCAATTGACTCATTCTGATCATAACCTATAAATATATTTAGCAACTCTAATCCCATAAAAATTCCGCTTTAAAATAGTCTACCGTTTTTAATACTTGTGAAATATTTGATTCCTCAAAGTTAACTAAATCGTGCTGTATTAAAAAATCGACGATTTGATTATAAACTTCTTTTTGTTCGTTATATGGTCGAAAAAACTTATCAGTACCTATGAAAAGATCCTGATCACCTAGGACATCAAAAAAGTCTTCATTAAAATATTTTGAGATTAGCTTAGCATAAATGACCGCCACAGCGTAAGATTTTGCAGGAAAGATCACTTTAGAATCCTCAACAAAATACTGACAGGCGTATTTAACTAACTCCTCTTCTCCCATATCTAAAACCGTATGATCAATCTCAGACAAATCGTCGTCCGCGCATACCGTCTTTTTATAAATCAGCTGTTTAACTTTGTAGTCTTTCACTTTTATACCAATCTATTAGTAGTTTAAAACCATTACATGAGTTATCTAAGCTTTTCACGTCTCTCAAATGCTCACTTAAACAACTTCCTAAATACTCACATTGACTGCAAAAAGAATTATTTGCTATTTTAACTTTTTCTCTGTTTGACCAATCTAAATAATCCGAGAATTCTTTTAGCGGAACAAACTCTTCATTATCACCCTGATCAAAATCGAGAACACAAAATTGTCCTTCGGGATTAATATACAAATGATCATCAGAAAATGAATGACTCGTCCCCCTAAAGACACCCTCTAATTTTTCTTGATTAACAAATACAAAATTTTTCTCTGCAGGAAACCAAACTTTGAGAAATTCTTCAAACTCTAAATAGGAGATAGAATAGTTATTGGCCTGATTTGAGGAGTAAGGTTTAATCTCAACAGAGCGGATTGAGTTTACAGTATTCAACTGAGAAATGATGTTTTTAATCTCATCCGATGACCAGCTCAGCATTTCAGGACCTGCGAGCATTAGAAGATTCACTTCCCGATTAAGTGCCAATAAATTCTCAAAAACGATATCTGATTTTCTTCTGATAGGCCCGTCCCAGCTAACAGAAAGTGAAATATCAGATCTTAAAAAACTTGGATGGATTCGACTTAGGTTCGTAATAAGATTTATATCTGAAGTATGTTTTTTACTAAGATCTATAAGGGCATTTAGATATTCTTCCGTCAAAAGAGCTATCTCACCTCCATAGATATCAATGCAGACAATTTGATATATTTGCGAAACTTCTATTAATTTTAATTCAAGAGTATTTATATCCAACAGAGTTCTATCGGCTAATTGCTCAGTGGTTAAATAGCAGAATGAGCAATCGAAATTGCAAAAATAGCTTGGATTAATTGAGATCGTTATTTCTGGTTTATTCATTTAACTCAACAATTCTCCCTGCGAGAGTTTTCATTAAACGGCAGTGATCATCAATTATGTTTGCCTGCTTCATATCCTTAATTGTTTTTTTGCACCCATTGCAAATTTGAAACATAGGGCAGCTAAAGCATTCATCTTTAAGCATATAAATCTCTAGTTCATTTTGCAAAGGTAGTACCTTAGACTTCAAATTCATTTCCGTCTGAAAGTCTATCGGATACTCTTTGTCATCACCGAAGGCTCCGCAAGAATAATAATCTCCTTCAGGTTGAAGACAGCGTATTCCCTCATCACAGCTTCTATTTTGAGGACAAGTTGTACTCCCCCCCTTCAGTCGCCTGAGCATCTGTTTGGTATTGTATTCCCACTGTGTAAGACCAAGGTCTACCACTTCCAGGTATTTTTGATAAATTTTTGAAAGCTGATAAGGGTTTTTCTCATCTCCTGATGCCATGGCGTAATTTAACTTACACTCCACTCCCATTTTTTTTGCCAAATAGACATTATCAATTGCTGTATCTTCATTTTCGTCATTGATGACTGAGATAAAATCTGGACGATAGCCAATTTTCTCTAAAAACATGTCTGAAACTTTCCAAAAAATTTCTTCGGTATAAACACGATCTTTACTTATGAGTCGTGTGTCACCGTAATTAAACGAGGTGGTAATACCTAGACGTGGATGCTTAAATAGCTCTTCCCACTTATGAGGTCTAATATAAAAATCCCATAGGTTACTCGTAAAACTAATACTAGTCTCCATTTCGGCATCATCTAGAAATTTGATTATTTTC
>CATLVA010000193.1 GCA_950060715.1 uncultured Oligoflexia bacterium
GTTATGGTGGATAAACTAGAAACTGCCCCAAAAGAGAATATACCAAAAATTTCAGCATCGAGACTTCGTCCAATTGTTATAACTACTCTAACAACAGTGGTGGGTGTTTTACCAACTGCCTATGGTTTGGCCGGGTATGATTCCATGCTGGCCGAGATGATGTTAGTTATGGGCTGGGGTCTACTACTTTCAACTATTGTTACACTTGTATTAATTCCTATTTTCTATTCTTATGCTAGAAAGTAGGATCAAAATAATCGAATTCTTCCTCAACAATATCGACTTGTTGAGGATCGACATAACCGATATTGTAAAGAGCGTCACCACTCATAATGAGAGAAGACTTTGTCAGTCCTAATATAACCCCGTCTCCTTCCATTTTTATTCGGTTGATAAGCTCTCCAGTGATTTGGCGAAGTTCACCGAGTACCTCGCCCTTCTTTACAAGCTTTCCTTGCTGAGCCTTATTAATGAACATCCCACCTTCTCTGGCCCGTAACCATTTTGTTTTACGGATGATTCTTTTCTCATAATTATAAGCTTTACGCTTTTGAATCATACCAAGGTTAACTAAAAGACTTTGTATAAAGTTGGTTCCATATTTAGTCACAGCTTCATCAATCCTAAGTCCCTCGCCGCCTTCAAAAACTAAACAAGGTTTATCAATATCATCTATCGCCTCACGATAAGAACCATCGCGCAGGGAACTATTTACAACTAGAGGAATGCAAAGCTTCTCAATTAGCTGAGGAATTTTTGGTCGAGTTAAATCACACCTAATTTGCGGAACATTGAACCGGCCAGTTACCCCTGAATGAAGATCGACAAAAACATCTCCATACCTAGTCATATTTTGAAAAATAAAATCGGCAAAACGGGAACCAAAACTCCCTTTTTCAGCACCAGGGAAGCAGCGATTCAAATCTTTTCTATCTGGTAGATATCTTTGTTTATTTAAAAATCCATAAATATTCACCACTGGTAAGATTATCAATGTCCCTTTAATCAACTTGAGTTTTTTACGCATTAAACTTTGCGCCACTCTCATTCCATTGATTTCATCTCCATGCATACATGCCGTCACAACGACGCACGGCGAAACCTCGTCAGTTGCCCTATAAACATAAATTGGCGCTTGGACTTGTTGTAATCCGTAAAATGAAGGGAACTCAACGGACTTTTCTACGGCCCTTCCTATAGGAAAGTCTTCAATTTTTAAGTCTAGTACATCATCTTTCATCTATTTTCCATTATTCACTCTTTTATCAAGGTCGTAAATATATTATAGTTTTTAGGATAGGTGAAACAATGAGAAATAAAAAAACATTAAAAGTCATTGGCTGGCGAGAATGGCTTGATCTGCCAGAACTTGGAATAAAAAAAATTAAATGCAAAGTTGATACGGGTGCAAGATCATCGGCGATCCATGCTTATGATATGGAGTTTTATTTTGAAGGTAAAAAAGAATTTGTAAAATTCAAAATTCATCCTGATCAAAAAAGTGTCAATAAAGTTAAAAGATGCAAGGCTGAGGTTGTTGAATATAGAAGAGTTAAAAGTTCAAATGGTCAAACCGAGAAAAGGCCTGTTATTAAAACAGTCGTCACTCTTCATAATGAATCCTGGGAAACTGAACTGACACTTACCAATAGAGACCAGATGGGATTCAGGATGCTCTTGGGAAGACAAAGTTTTAAAAAGAAATTTTTAGTTGATGTTAGTAAATCATATTTAGGAAAAAATGAATGAAATTAGCAATTTTATCTAGGGAACCAAACAATTATAGTACCAGAAGACTGGTTGAAGCAGCTAAGGCACGAGGACATAAAGTCAAAGTTTTAAATACTTTGAAATTTGCCTTGGACCTCGAGCAAGGTGATCCTGACCTACACTACAAGACAAAGCCCATTAGTCATTACGATGCAGTCCTTCCAAGAATTGGTGCTTCGATTACCTATTTTGGTACAGCCGTTGTTAGACAATTTCAACAGATGAATGTTTTTTGTGCCAATAATGCAGATTCAATTCTAAACTCTAGAGATAAGCTTCGAAGTTTTCAAATTCTCTCAAGACACAAGATTGGAATACCAGCAACTGCCTACGTGAAAGACAAAGCTGATATACTGCCGGCTATTGAACGAGTTGGTGGAGCTCCCATAGTAATCAAACTCCTTGAAGGAACACAAGGAATTGGAGTTCTCCTCGCCCATACTCTTGATACGGCGACTTCAATTATTGAACTTCTACAATCACAAAAACAAAACGTTTTGATTCAAAAATTTGTCGCTGAAAGTAAAGGCCGTGATATCCGCGCGATCGTGGTTGGCGATCAAGTTATCGCTGCCATGAGAAGAGTAGCACAAGGACAAGAGTTTAGAAGTAATGTTCACCGAGGAGGTAGAACGGAACTTGTTGAGCTTTCTGATGAGTACAAAGAGACAGCAATAAGGGCCGCAAAGATTATGGGCCTTGGTATCGCCGGTGTTGATATGCTGGAATCAAACGATGGACCGCAAATCATGGAAATAAATTCATCTCCTGGTCTTGAAGGGATCGAAAAGTGCACCAATCTTGATATTGCTGGAGCTTTTATTGATTATATAGCTTCCAGAGTTGATTTTCCTGAAATAGATGTACGTCAAAGACTGAATATTTCTAAGGGTTATGGAGTGACGGAGATCACCATTCCGAAAGAGTCTCAGTTTGTTGGTAAAGATATTGTAAGTTCAGGACTTTGGGAAAAAGATATTAACGTACTTACACTGCACAGAAATGGAAAAGTCATTCCTAATCCTAAAAAAGAAAGAGTTCTTGAAGCAGATGACAGACTTCTTTGTTTTGGGAAACTTGAGAGTATGAAGGATCTGGTTCCACTAAAAACGAGAAAACGAAGAAAACCAAAACTCAAGCAGCTCGGGGACATCTCGTTAGATGTGGAAATCGAGCAACAATAAATTATAATTTAGACTTTAAAAACTTAATACCTTTGACCACTGGCCCCTTGGCAAAGACAAAGGTATTAATATGACTCCAAAATTTCACATCGTAAGTTTCTATCTTGAGACCAAGCAATTCACCTTTGGTATAAAACACTCGCATTTGTGCATGTTCAACTAAGTCATCAGCTATACTGTGATATAAGAACATGGGTGGAGCGTCTTTATGAAGGTAAGTAACCGGGGATGCATTGAGGTAGTCTCTAACTCTCCCTTCGCGATCATACCCTAAATAAGGAACAATATAAGGTGAATGCTCATACCATGAAAGGTCGTATGGTGCCCCTCCACTAACGATCGCAGCAACATCGTCATGCCTTAATCCATACATCAAGGAAATATGTGCACCGGCTGAGTAACCCCATAATGCCAATTTAGAAAACTGAAACTTCTCTTTACAAAATTTTATCGCAAGCTCCAAATCCTCGATGGGAGCTGGGTGTTTATATTCGGGAGCAAGCCGATAATTTATATTGAAAACATTGAACCCATGACTCGCTAGTGATTCAGCGATAAGTTTCGTGTCGCCTTTATCACGACCTCTCCAGCCTCCTCCATGAACAACGACAACTAATGGTGCATCCATCACATTGCTTTGGTAAAAATCACCCACGTGTCTTTCATGGGTCCCATAGCTTATATCGCCTTTAACAGTGTATTTTTGATCTGATTTAAAACTAGCGCAAGAAATAAGAAAGAAAAAAAAGGAGATTAACTTCATGAAGATTATTCTATTGAATCATCCTGCTCCAGTCTAGCCCCGAAGCGCTTTAGCTTTCGTTTTAAACGTTTTAATCGGTGCTTATCAAATTCTAAATTCAGTAGACTTTTATTATGTTCAATACACTCACCTTTTGGATGAGAGAGCTTTATTGCAAAGGTTGTATCCTCAACTCTATCTATTGGACCAAGTAATTCTTGTAAATAAAAGTCTTCCCACAGAACCCGTTTCACACCCTGCCATTTTGAATCATGAAAAAGAATGACTCCGCCCGGAATTAGTCGTGGAAACCAAGTATCAAAATCCAATTTCACATCATCATATTCATGACTACCATCGATAAAAACCATACTAATATCTTCTTTGACTTCATGTAGCGCTTCTCTACTGGTCATACGAAGTGGCGTAATCTGTTCTTTCACCTGGTATTTCTGAATATTTTCTACAAACTCAGAATAGGTATCGACTTTTGATGCCGCCAAGTGTTCGTGCTCCTGAGATCCAGTAAAAGGATCAACAGCATATATTTTACAGTTAGGATTTGCCAGCGCCATCCCAACAGTTGATTTTCCTTTCCAAGAACCAACTTCTACAATCACACCTTTGGATACTCTTGCGGCAAAGGACATCAAAAGCTCAGCAACTTCATCACTAAGCCACCCTTCGATTTGAGCAATTAAATTTAGCTCCTTATCCCACTTTTTTGACATCTGAGTCTTGATCTTGCTCCAGTTTATTTATGTGTTGAAAAACATGCCTAGACATTTCATATAGCGGAAGTTCAGCATTAACATGCCCT
>CATLVA010000194.1 GCA_950060715.1 uncultured Oligoflexia bacterium
ACATACATGAATACACTCCTTTATTGCAAGTGATGTCGATGATATTAAAAGCGCTAGGCTTTACTCCTCAATCTAGGGAACAGGTTCTTATACCTTGTTTGAGTTTATTGGAGTTTAGTCATTACCCCGCAAATTTTTTTACAAATCAAAACGAGATGGTTTTAAAAGCTGGAGATGAAGTTGAAATTGAAGTCGTATATAGCTTAATTGAAAAGGGGCACGACTCTCTTATTGCAAAGGTTTCCGATATTGATCAAGCTGTAGAGAAAATGCGTAAAGATGAAAGTCAGGTTCGGGTTAGAAATAGAGAAGATGTCACTCATCATTTTGAATTGGCAAATGAATATGCTGAACAGATTTTACTTAGTCAAAATTTGAAGATTAGTAAGTCCCATTTGAAAATTAGCTTAGCGGCACAAGATGAGATGCTCAAAATTATCTATGATCATAAAAATTCAATAGAAGATATTAGAAGTCTACTTCATAAAGACTATAAGCTCTACTACAAGCATGTGGCATTAACTTCAATCGTAGGATGCATGGTTTTAGATGAGTTATACTTAACTGAGGTTAGTCTAAAAGAAAAAATATGCCTTGCAGCTCAGTTTCAAAATATAACTCTTGAAGATGAAAAAGATTTAATGGTTTACGATCGCGATCAACTTAATCATTTTACCAGTTTTGAGAAGAAAAGATTAGTTAATCATGCTGCTGATGCCTTAAAGTTAATAGAATGCCTTCCAGATATCGATGGTGATGTTTTGAAAATGGTTAAGGAACACCATGGAGACAAAAGAGGAATTGATTATCCAGATAAAATGCAGTCATCGCTGAAGCTGTCTATGATATTTCAAATCGTAGCACTTTTTTCACAAGTTTTTTTAGTCGAGACTGAGAGAGGACTCAATCCCTCCGCTTTGGATGTGTTTAACCGAGTCTATCAGAGACTTGCAATTAAAGATCAATCAATTATTAAAGCTTTAAAATCTATCGTGGGAACAGTTTGAAAAAGGGGAGTCTTTAAACTCCCCCCTGGTAAATTACATATCGCGTGTATTTGTAAGTAAAATGGCTTCTTCAAATTTAAGAGATCTGATTTGTGGAATAACAAAATTTCTAGAATTTCTTTGGCAAGAAATATAGCTTGAATCAACTACAACCTCATAAGAAGTGCGTCTATCAATTCTAAATTTAAATGTATCAATGATTCCTATTTTAATTCCACAAACAGCTGGGTGGTTTCTTCTTGGTTTACTAACTGTGCATTTGCCCTGAGCATCTAGCAGCTCTTCTCTTACAATAGCAGAAATATTTCTATGTCTCGTTTTAGCAACCTCTAATAATCTCATATCAGCTTCTGAGCATGGGTTAAACTCTTGTGCAAAGCTTATAGTCGATAGAGTTAAAAGTGTGATGGTAAGTAGGTATTTCATGTTAATCTCCTTAGTCTTTATTGGTTTATAAGTTAAGTGCTTCAAGTGCAAGGACTTTTACAGATTGCTTTAATAATTGCGCATTCAGTGCCGCTTTGACACTACTTGGAAGGGTTTCTTTACTTACCCAACACCCACTTGGACTGGAAACAAGCTTCATTTCACCTTCTCTAAAAACACTTAAATGATTATTGCTCATTGTTGAACGCGGAATCATTAAACAAATCACTTCATAAATTCGTTTTTCAATTTTTGCATTTTGTAGCACTGAAATTTTAGATTTAAGTTCGGAAAAAACTGACGTTGGAATAGCTTCATCAATGAGGATTGGTTCTCCTACAGGTTTTAAGTTTAAAAAAGGTCTATCAAGTTCGCCTGTGAAGACTTTAGCTTCTACTTTGAGACTTTTGCTTTCTAAGACCGTAGCTTCGACTGTCACGATTTGAGATTTTTCAGTCAACTGGATAGCAAAACGGTGGTGGGCGAGCTCATCCGCAAATAAGTTTGTCGAAATTAGCACTAAAGTTAAAAGAAATGTTTTCATAAGTTGCTCCGGTTAAAAACACGAGCGGAAAATAATCGAATTTTTTCACTGCGAGTAGATTTATTTAATTAAAAATGTTAGTTAAAGTTAATCATATGGTTAACTAGTGGGCTTTAAGTATTTGTAATTATGATAGATGTGTTTGAGTATTCAAATTATAAGGTATTTCTGGCCGACTATATCGGCTCTCTACCATCCAAGGGACGTGGGGTTAGACTCGCTCTGAGCCAATTTCTGGGGTGTCAGACGGCCTATATTTCTCAGGTCATAAATAAAGACAGTCATTTTTCACTTGAGCAGTCTGTGAAGGTTGCAAAATTTGTGGGGCTTGGTAAGGAAGAGACTAAGTTCTTTTTGCTACTTGTCCAGCTTGCGAGAGCTGGGTCTGTTGAGCTTGAAGGATTTTTGAAGGCTGAAAAAGCTGAGATTCTAGAAAAAAGAAAAGACCTACAAAATAGGCATCAAATAAAAGAAAGCTTAGATGAGCTCAATCAAAATATTTATTATAGCTCTTGGTATTATGCTGCCATACATGTGATTCTCTCTATTCCTGGTTTTGATAATCCAAAGTCCATAGCAGACTATTTCCATCTTCAAACTTCTCATGTTCAAGAGGTACTCAATTTTTTAGTGGAAACCGGGCTGGCGGTTTTTAATAATCACAAATATGAAATAGGTAAGACTCGGATTCACCTGGGGCGAGATAGTATTCAAATTAAAAGTCACCATTCAAATTGGCGTAGTAAAGCAATTGATTCAATTAATATTAACAGTATCGATAACCTTCATTATTCTAGTGTTGTGACAATTTCAAGAACAGATGTGGAAAAGATAAAGCAAATTTTATCTAAAGCTTTAGATGCCACTAAAGAGGTGATTAGACCTTCAGTTGAAGAAGAGGTTCATGCCATCAATTTAGACTTCTTTAAGCTCTAGGTAGGGAGCACTTTAAAAACAGTTCTTGAGTGGTTGAGAAAGTATCTAATGTCTTGGTTTGTATCAGTTTAATTTTAATAGCACCAGCTTCCAGATCGCCCTTTGCGCAGGTTTTATTTGAAAATTTATGACCAATATTTTTTCGACACATATGTAGTTCAGTATTGTTTCGCTCAATACTTATCCGCTCCAAATCGAGATTGTTAGGGATTTGAGAAATAGCATATATGTTTTCAGGTGAGAGACTTTCTTGTAGTGAATGAGTAAAATTAAACTGATGAACCTTTTCATAAGCTTTTAGTTTAAAAGAAGCTTCAGATAGGAACCGATACTTTTTGTATCCGTCGGTTATAATTTTAAGTTCGCAATTAAAAACTTCTTGCGGACGATTACTTACCGTGGCGCGACTTGCTTGCGGGGATATTCCTCCGCCTGAGCTGTCAGCTCCTAGCGCCTCAGATTCTTTCTTTAAAATAAGGTCTAGGTCTTTATAATTTAAATCTAGCTCTGGAATATCAAAGTTTGATGAATCATTTAATGGAAGCTCGATTAGATTTTCACATTTAGGCTTTTTGAGACTCAGTATTACGCTAGGGTCTTTACAGTCAATTGCTGCAAAAGAATTTGAAAGAATGAATACTAAAAACAAAAGTCCAAATTTCATAGAAGCCTATTCTAGTGTTTGCTTTGGTGAAGAAAGATACTCCACTCTTATTTGATCGTCTTGAATAATTAGATCAAAACTTAGAGCTGCTGAGTCTACTAGTTCATTCTTTTCATTTTGACAATGAGTTTCAGATTTCGTTTGCAAAGGAATCTTTTTAGCTTTCTTACTAATTGTACCAGTAGCTGCGTCATAGTCATAGATCTTGTATACAGCGACTTTAGGTTCAAGGCCAAAACCACTAATATTAGCAAGATTACTGATACAAACAATATCAAGTGCTTTGGTTTTAGTCGAGTCAACGAGCACTCCAATATTTAGATTTATTTCTCTACAAGCTTGATACATCGGAGCAGGAGAGCTTAGCATGCCTGGAATTTCACCACAAACATACTCAGGGTTAGAACATTCATCAGGGGCGATGTAGGAAGGCTCTGTACACTCAATTTTAGTCGTTTTCACGGAAGCGATATGCTCAAAAGTATAGACTTCATTCGCAATCGCTAATTGAGCAAAGCTCATTAGAGAAAATGTTAAAATAAAACTTTTCATATTTACCTACTTCTTAAATAATTGATAATTTTTTCTTTGGCATTTTGGCCGCTATTATAATGGCATTGGATTTTTCTAATTGGGTGTCGCCACTTTGATATTTTTTCACAAACATTGTCTTCAATCCTCTCATCTAGATTGTCCTGAATATAGGCAGGAACATCGGCAAGCGTTTCTTCGATATCAATCTGTGATTTTGTTGTCTCGTCAAGTAAAGTAGAAAGCGGGCCTGTCACTAAAGTCTTTTCTGTAAAAAAATAATGAGTGCCAGCTATTAACTCTTTCGAGTCTTCATATTTGAATGTTGCATCTGTCACAACATCTCTAATCATAATAATAGATCGGTCTTCAATATTAAGCTCGGAGACCACAGCATTGTAGCTT
>CATLVA010000195.1 GCA_950060715.1 uncultured Oligoflexia bacterium
TTTGAGCATTGGCTTAGTAATTTTTTGCAATAAGATATCAGTTAACTTCTCTCCATCAATTTCTGCAGCAATATGTTGTGAAACATTAAATACTGCTGAGATTTGAGTTAACCTTGAAGACGAAGGTCGGTTCGGAAAACCTTTTCTATTAGGAAGTTCGTGATGAGCTTCAATAATATAATCAATATCCGGAAAATTACTAAATTGTTTGGCGAACTCAGCAGCCTTTATCGGGTGCTGTTTGTATTCTTCTATATCACGAGGGTCATGACCTCGAATGTATTCACTCTTTAAAGAATTAGCTTTGGCCATCGTCTCATCTGGAAGAGTGATGTCTTGTAGGAGTGAGCATACAACCAATTTCATTTTGGTGGTATTCGACTCCCAACCAATTTTATGGGCGATCGATTGAGAAATTAAAGCCGTTAATAAACTTTTACTCGCAATTCCTTGATAGAAAGTAGGGTAGCTTTTTAAAATATTCCTCAGATTAATTTGAGTTTTAAATTGATCTAAAATAGTTTCAGAAATGGAGTTGGTTAAAAGTAGAACCGTTTCAGTTACTCCAAGAGCAAGGATGTATTGATGCAGAATCGTAATCGCTCTTAGCAGTAATAAATATATTCCCTTATCACTGGCCTTGGAGAGCTTAAGTGCCTTCAGGCATTTTTTCGATTCGTCTTCCAAATATTTAATCTGATCATCTTTTTTGATGTAGAGATATTTAACATTCTTTTTAGAGTACTTAGCTAGAGTTGCATGTGTATATGCTTTATCGGCACTGATAATTTTAATATAGGACTTTAATGTAATCGCTAAATATAGATCGTAGGGAAATTTATCATAGAGAAATAAAGAGCGAATCTTCATAGGAAGAAAGTCGTCTGGATTAACTTCTTGAATCGACTCTTCGAACTCTTCTTGTTTTGCCCAATCTAGACCTTTGTTGATTAAATCTTTTAGATCTACCGCAAAGTCGGAGCGAGATGTCGGCTTTAAAAGGGTGTCATTTTTATCATGAGAAAAATTTAAGTCATCTGAAACCATATCTTTGATCATGGCCTCACGACCCAAAAAGATAAGTGGTCTCGCACCAGTCATATCGATCAGATTTAAACCAAGGGCATTCACATCTGTTCTTGTATCAAAATCAAGAATAAAGAGGGCAAATGGACCATCAACTTGGGCGTAGTTCATCGCTTGCTCTGGGTTTGCAGCCAACAGCACTTCGATTTTATTATTGAATGCAGCCACCATTTTCTTAACCGTTTCGGCTTCCTCTGGTTGCTCAGAATAAAGAAGTATTTTCAAATTAATTTCCTTTGTTCTATTATAACATGGAATTAAAAATGCGGATCGGTTTATGGATTTAAAAAGTAAATATAAAGAACAGCTATTGAGTTTTATACCAGTCGTTTCGGCGATGGAAGTGGATATTATTGACATCGGTATGCGCCAAATAAAGCTCTCAGCACCGCTCAACACCAATATAAACTATGAAGGAACCGCGTTTGGAGGCAGTCTAAACACTCTGTGTATTCTTTCTGGTTATTTATTAGTACATCACCTAATGATTTCAAATGGATTAGAAATAGACTCCTTGGTGATTCAAGATAGTCAGATAAAATATAAAAAACCTGTTAATAAAAACTTTTTTGCGACTGCAACTGTTGATGAGGAAGAAATGGATAGGTTTTTTAAACTTTTGAAAAGAAAAAATACTGGTCGAATTAAGATTCAGTCTTCAATTTCGATTTCTTCTTCAACTGGAGTCGGAGCAAGTATAAGTTCTGCGCTTGTTGATTTTTCTGCAAGGTTTGTTGCTTCCGCTAAACCTAAATCCATATAAGTTTTCAGAAAACCAACATGATTTTGTAGGATGATGAAATGCGATTGGTTGGCGTTATTGCATTGAAATTTACCATCCTCGTCTATCAAACTCACATTTGGATTATTGATATAACTTACGAGACCGAATAATTTGTCTTTTCCATCTTTCTCTTTAAATAAAGGACCGCCACTATCGCCTGGACATGGGTGTTCATTTTTAGGGCCTGGGGTTGTGACGAGCATATAGTTCTCATCAACTAGTTTTGTGTAGCTTTGATTTAGTTCACCAGTTCTCAGAGTTCCAAGTTTTCCATTTTCATTCATCCCGTAGCCATAGAAGGTAAGTTTGCTGGGAGTTAGGTCACCAAAATAAATATCTGGTTCAATAAAGCTATCTGTCGTTGGATAGATAGGTATCAGAGCTAGTTCTTCTGAAAGTAAAATAGAGTTCTTGATTACATTGTTATGATAGACTTTAGCGTAGTACCTAACATCTTGTCCCTGCTGATTTTTATCCCAGTAATAGACAGTAAAGCTACCGTTAGAACGTAAGTCTTTAAAGCAATGAGAAACCGTTAAAATATAATTCCTATGAATTCGGATTCCACTACAAGTATTAGTCGAATTTGAAGACATCCCAAAAGCCGAGCCTCTACTATTTAAAGATCTCGTCTTAATGGAAAGTTCTGCAATATATTTATTGTCTACACTTACCCCGTTTCGGACGGCGAGCACTTGAGAGGAGAGTAGGGTGAAAAGAATAATTAGGCTCGCTTTCATAGGGCGGGTTCTACCAAACTGAGAATTTATTGCAACTAAGTATGAAAAAATGTTTAATATTCTCATGAAAAAAGTCAGTATTTTTATCGCTATTTTAGCTGTTTTAACCCTAAGTCATTATTTTTACAGAGTTTATTCTTCAGAGCGAAGATTAGAATTTTCCGTGGAAATGGGGGGGATCAGCTGGCCTAAGGGAACGATCTATAAAGATCATGGAGAAGGTGTTATTGAACTTGAATTGGCAGATGAGATGGATTTCTCAGAGGGAACCTGGCCTGCCGGAACGAAGGTGCATATTAAAAACAACGTGATTGAAGGGTTAGAAGTTTTTAGTCCTTTTGAGTTTGCTCAATTCAAATTCCTGCAGCAAGCAAAAATCGCTTTTATTGAAGGCCAACAGAAAATAGAACATGTGATTGAACTTAGTTCACCTAAAAAGATAGATGGAGTTGAACTTGCCTCTGGCTGCTTAGTTCACTTTAAAGACTTTGTGCTACTTCGAACAAAATGTCCTAATGAAGATTATTTATTTTTTAAAAGAAAGATCTCCCTTCCTGAAGTAAATCTCCAAGAAGGGAAATAAGTTATAAAGTTTTAAGGGCCAGCTTCACGGCTTGATAAGCGTTTACACGGCCGGCACCGAAATAATATTGGTCGCCAATTTTGTCACATGAATTGATCATAATTTCTTCTACCTCATCTGGGGTAAGACTTGGATTAACTGAAAAAATTAGCGCCGCCACGGCAGATGCAATTGGGGCAGAGTAGGAAGTTCCGCTACCTCTTCTATAAGGAGCACTCCCTTGATTATGAGTGAGATAGGTCGTAGTAGAAAACATATTATGTCCCGGTGCTACTAAGTCGACGAAATACCCATAATTTGATCCACCAACTTTATTGTCACTTGTTCGGTAGGTCCAGCGCGTATCGTATGAGTTAGTTGCACCAACGGCTAACACATTTTTATGATCAGGCCAGCTTGATCTGTTTTGACCTTGATTTCCAGCTGAGTAAACCAAAAGAGCGCCTTTTCTTCTGGCATACTTACCAGCTGATTCAACGCTGCTGCTTTGAACTCCAGTGAAACTAACATTAATAACTCTTGCCCCTGCGTTCGCGGCATAACGGATACAGTCGGTAATTGTCCTCATAGAAGTACTGCCATTTTCATCAGTGATTCTTAGAGGAAGTATTTTAACTTCAGGAGCAACACCAGCTCCACCGAGGGCGTTATCAGCTGTCGCAGCGATTAGTCCTGCGGCAAAAGTACCATGGGAGGTAACTGGATTGGCATCATTATCACGATCCACAAAGTCCCATCCTTTTGCTAGCACTCTTCCTTTTAGATCTTCATGATCTTTTTCTACACCTGAGTCACAGACAGCGACAATGGTTTCACTGAGACCTTGGGTCGTATCCCATGCTCTTAGTGTTTCAATTTTTCGGTGCTGCCATTGAGTATTGAAGTTAGGGTCATTCTTTAAATCGAATTCACCGGTGTCTCTTAAATCATTTGTTTCGATGGTATTGTACTCAACAAACTCGTACTTGCCTGAGTCGATCATCTTTTGCTTGATATCTGCGATATCAGCTTTATTGTGTGGGCGATAAACTTGAATTTCAGATAGATCTTTTGATTTTAAAAACGATTCTTTAACTTGATAAAGTAGCTCGCCAGTATGTTTTGGTGCATTGGCAAAAGCGGGGATTGAGGTAACTAGAAGTAGTCCTGTAAGAAGTTTCATAAACAAATCCTTTGTTCGTAAAACATAATTATATCAAAGGGAATGAGTTGCGTGGCGTTAATTGCCTACACAAGGATTAGTAGGGCCTATAGACTTACGTAGTGAATTTCTACGTTAAAATAATAATCCGCGTGCTCACAATCACCACTA
>CATLVA010000196.1 GCA_950060715.1 uncultured Oligoflexia bacterium
TGCTTTGAGATCGCTACAGAGTAATTCTTTTGATCTTGAATATTATTTTGGCTCTCTTCGATGAAGGCTTCTGATCTTAGAATTCCTCCTTGATATAGGAGTTCGTATTCCATTCCTGCAACTTCTAGTTCAACTGCAAATCTTTCTATCGAACGTTGTCTGATCAAGGTTTTTAAGTCAGACCCTCTCATTGTTCCCACAACAAATTGATCTTTTTCTCCATCAGGATAAACAGCAACTAAGTCTTCCTTTTGTTGCGTTGTCATCTTTTTATCATAAATCGCAATACTGTCTCTTAGTAAAACTGTGGGATATAGGACAATATCCAGATCATTTTCTTCTTTTATTGCAGTGGCCACCAAATTACCTGCGGTGGTAGATGCGTCAAATTGATTAAAATTATCAATGACAACTGTGCCTTGATTATAATCATAGTGCTTTTCAGCACCACAGCTAATTAAAAGAATGAAAAGACCTAATAACTTCATTATTCCTCTTTTACTAAAATCTTATACAAAGACCAGTTAGGGTATTCTTCAATTCCATTTCCAGATTCATACCTAAAAGCAAGCCTGATGGTCGTATTTGAAAATCCTAGTTCTTTCCATTCTGAAACAACTGGATTCCAGTTATTTCCTGGAGGAACTTGTTCAAATTTCACTTCTTTCCACTCAATTTTTGAAACATCATCTTGATTTTCACCAACCAGAATTTTGATATACTCTTTATCTTTTGCCGGTTGATTATAGAAATTGATCGCTTGGGTTACTTTGAGAGAGTAAGACTTATCTCCTAAAGATACTTTCGGGCCGACGAGAAGATTCACCCCATTACTCTTATTTTTAAACCCATTTACTTGAAGGTAGGTTTCATCATTTCTGGTTGTGAGTTCAAATACGGCTGGATTATCACCAGAAGTTATTTGCTGATATGACCCTTCTCCATCAGTAAAATCATGAGAGTAGGCTAATACTGTTGGATCTTTTCTTTTTACTGTTTGTAATTCATCTGCAGCACCGAATACTGTGAGTTCGTTTATTTGCCAAAGAACTCCATGCCCGCCAATAGTTCGACTGTCTACATCTAAGACGAAGGCAACACTGACTATCTTCCCTTGAAACTCTTGCAAAGAAATTTTTTCTGATAAGCTAGCATTAAAATCTTTTATCAAATTGAAATCATTTGTCTCAATCTTCGTCCAATTTGCCTCTTCTGGGGACCCATATTCGTAATCTTCACTCACAAGAATATGAAGACTTCTATCATTTATCAGCTCAGCATCAACCTCACTATTGGGATGTTTTTTTATATTAACCAAGTGATTTAATTGCATTGCTGGGTTATAGACTTCAGTTAAATCAAACTTTGGAGTAATAAGCCAAGCTTTCGTTTGAGAACTTCTCGCACTGATATAACCTTCGCGGTTCCTATTTCCTACCGCCCAATTGTCTTTATTTGAGAAAGTAACAAACTCACCTGCGCCTGAATTAAAGTTTTCCGACCATAATGGCCAATTCAAATCAGCGATGTCTTGATTCTGAAGCTTAGATAGTTCGATCAATAAATTATTTAAACTTGCAATGAATGGAGTCAGAAATTCTTCATCTCTGGCCTGGACAGGAATTGATTCTAATTGTTTTTTTAGGGAGAAAAGGTGAGCGAGAGTTTTTTGGTCTTTAGGTCTTTGCTTTAATACTAGGATATCTATTTTGATTTCTTTTAATAGACTTCTAAAAGATATTGTTTGCCTGCTCGTAGCGCCTCTTAAGACAATCTGCTCAGAGAGGTCTTGTTCTAAGTCTTCTGTTTTTTCCAACGTTTCAGAAAACTCTTTAGAGAGGGTCTTGTTGCCAACTTCTCTGTTTTCTTTCTCCGATTCATTACACCCAATTAGGATCGTGAGAGTTAAGATTGCTATGAGATATTTCATTAGAACCACCACGTTTGATTTTTACTACTTCCATCAAATGTATACACAACGTTGATAGTGAGTAGCGTGTTTTCTTTTTGAAAGCTAGAAAGCTGTCTATCTGCTTGAAGGTCAGTCGCGTTTGAGAAGACCTCATTTTTTGCCGTTTGAAATTCAATTTCAGGTCTAAAATAGATATTGTCATAATAAAAATATGCACCCAATCCTACTCTAGTAAGTCCACCGTGAGATTTTTCATCGGTACCTGTTCTTAATCTGTGAGCTGATTCATTTCCTTGGAAGATAAAATGTTCACTTTGTTGTTTATAAGAAATATAAGGAGTGATGGTCTCAAAGTTCTTTCCAATTTTTATCGAAAGGGCATTACCAGACTTTCCAATCCAGTCCTCTAACTCATCATTGGCATCTACATAGTATGGGAGAAGTGATCCTTGATTTGTAAACCAAGCTGAAGTTCTATCAACATCCCAAGGTGCGTCTCCAGCTTTTGTCTGAGTAAATTCAACTTCGGTCAGCCAGCTATCCATTTTCTTGAAGATATTTATTGAGCCCGCAGAGGCAAGGAGCGCTCCGGTTTCATTACTATTATTATGAGATACGTACTGCACGTTAATTTTAAGATTGTTATTATCTAAATAGAGAAATCCAGCTTTGGCGGCGGTAGTCTCTTTTCTCTCCCACGCTGTTGCTGTAGGATTATCAGGAAGGTTAAAGTCACTATCTACTGGGTAGAGATAAGTTGCAATACCATAACCTACATATGCACTGGCCTTTCCAAATTGATATTGTAATTCAACACCAGGAATAGTTTTTGAAACGATTCGTTCATCCCCAACTTGAGTCGCACTTACTGTTGTTGGAGAACCTTCGATAAAGTTAATTCTTGAAACGTCTAAGGTATTGAATTCATCACCCACATCACTTCGGAAGTTGAATGGGTAAAAAGTAAAAATAAAGTGATTATGAGTGAAGTTGATAAAGGTATCATCACTATCAAGATCAAGTCCTAAACTCACTCCACTAGAGTCTGTCCCGTCTTCTGTATCATCAGTGAGAAGTTCGAGGTCGATTTGGAAACGGACTTTATTAAAAGCTTTTGAGAAGATCATCTCAAAACGTGAAGTTTTATTATCAAATCTATTCTCGCTTGGATCTGTTGCCATTCTAAAACGGGCAAAAGTTGTAGCATCGGTATGATATCTAAAGGCCATATCCAATTCCGACTGATCACCAAGTTCCGTTTTTCGAGATTTAGAATACACACGATCATCGTAGATAACACGGTCAAAAATAACCTCATTAAATTTTAACTTGTCGATGTTTTGTGGAATTACACCCTGAAGGATGTTCTGTTGAGTGATAGTCTGCCCAAAAGCTGTCATGGGTAGAAGTAATAGTGCATACAATTTTTTCATCTGAATAAGTCCTTAAGTCGAGGCGGATAGTAGTGCAATTACGCTATCTTTTGAACTAAAAGGTAAAATTTTTATCGTTTTTCACAGAATCTTAACTAAGGGGGATGTACCTTACATGGCTAAATGTATGTAAATTTTACAGATTCTTACATAAGAGGATTGAGACCGGGCTATTTTGACACTTCAAAAAAGTACAGAGGCGCTGAATTATGGAGACTAATCTTACCTTCAGCTTCATTACTTAAGCCGTGGCTGCTGAAAGGTTTTAGCGATTGTTTGATGAGTTGATATCTGCATTCTCCGGTAAGTGAAAGTGTATTTTCATGAAAACTGAAAAGAGTAAAAGTATTTTGCAATTCAAACTTCCAAAACCCTTGGGAATAAGCTGTGATCTTATCGTCAAAAACGACTTTAGTTTCATTTCTTTCAAATAAAAAATGTGCGACTTCACCAAGATTGATCAATTCGTGATCTTTTCTCCCTCCTAAAAAACCATGCAAGTAGAGAGTTTCTGTTTGAGTAGGGATTAGAGTTAGTGCAAATTGAAGATCAGAAAAATCTTTATCTTCGGGAAGCTTGTAGTCGAGCTCACCTTGAAAAGAGTCGTTATCTCCTAAGCTAAAACCATAATCTTTTTTTAATTTAGTTCCGCCATCTATAAAAAGAGTTGGTTCATTGGGATCAGAATCAAAACTTTGTGTCAGGGGACCAACAATATGAATTACGGAGCCATTCTCATTCAGATAATTTTTGATTCTGTTCAACATTTTTTCGCAACTCCTAAATAAGCTAACTTATGCGAAGGTATTAATTCGAAATCGAACCTTTCATCGAGCCTTCGAGTCATTATACTCTTAAAAAATGCTCTATCAAACTTAGGCTTAATTCCGGTGGATAATGTCGGCTTCAGCCCTGCATTACGCAAAAAATTCCAAACTTCCTCCGGCTTCAAGAAGAGTTCATAAACATGTAAGTTTTTCGGTGTATTAGGTACAAAAGCTTCTACAGCTTTAATGATAATGAGCCTGGATAAGAAATTTCGATTAAATGTATGGTAAAACATTAAGCCTTTTGGTTTCAACACCCTGCTGGCCTCTAGTATAATTTCCTCAGGCCTTTCAACATGCTCCAAAAAATCCAT
>CATLVA010000197.1 GCA_950060715.1 uncultured Oligoflexia bacterium
ATTGGCACCACCTCTTTTTGGATATCTTGGAGTGAGAGCGCAAGCAAATGCTTATAGAGACTCAAATAGAGCCTGGGCAAACGCTGCGGCTACTGGTTTTGAACAATGTCAGATCATGCAAACCAGTTATGTTCAAGATACTTACAGTTATATTTCAGCGAATGAACATCCGGATAGAACAGTTACACCTCCAAATTGTAATGGTTATCAATTAAATAGTTTTGGTGGGATGACAGGTCAGTTTGGAACACCTTATGGTGGATACGGTAACGGTTGGTACGGAGCTGGATATACTCCTGGCTTTATGGCCGCGATGTACGGACCAGGCGGTGGATTTAATCCTTATTTAAATGTGACTGGTGGCTTTGGTTCTCCATACGCTGGTTATGGTTATAGCCCATATGGTGGCTTCGGAGTACAAGGAAACCTGAACCTAAATACTTTACTAGGATTACCTGCTGGTGGAATTAGTTTCGGTGGTGGGGTGAATACTGGTGGTTATGCTGGATATCCTAGTTATGGCGGAGGCTGGGGCGGAAGCATCGGCGGAGGCTGGGGCGGAAACGCAGCTTATAGTCCAATTGCGTGTGTGAGAGCACCATGTCCAGGTCAAGGTGGCTGGGGCGGAAGCGCTGGTTGGGGCGGAAGCGTCGGCGGAGGCTGGGGTGGAAACGCTGGCTGGGGCTGGGGTAATAATGCTACAACTGCACCTTGGGGCGGAGCTACTGCGTGGGGTGGTGTAAACTATCCAAACAATGGTGGATCTTACTGGGGTAACACCGGAGGCTGGGGTGGAAACAACGGCTGGGGTAACGGAAATAGCGGTTGGGGTAATAACAGTGCAAACGGCAATGGTTGGTACTCAGTTCAAAATGCTCAAAACGCAAATGCGCAAGCATTTCAAGTTGGTGGTATGAACCAACAAATAGCACTTCAAAATCAAGCTGGGCAAGCGGCTTACAATGCTGCTAGCTATGGTGGCGGTTCTGGATATGGATATGCTCCGTACGCACCAGGAAATGCAGGTTTCTCTATATCTGCAGGGTATGGCCTAGGTGGAAGTTTTCAATATGGATTTTAAGATTTAATAATAGCAAAAAAAAAGGGAGCTCCAAGGCTCCCTTTTTTATTTTCCGTGAACTAATAATTTAATTTCGTGTTGGAATAAAACTTCAATTTTATCATCAACAAGGTTTTGAACAATACCAGGTCCAAAGCTTTTGTGATCAAGGATATCTCCCACCTCAAAAGTTTCTCTAATAGTATATTTCACTGATTTACCAGTAACTTTCCCCATCTCTTCCGTCCAAAGGTCGTTTACTGAGATTGATTTTTTCTTTCTTGTTCTTGTTGTCGTTGATGATTTTACTTTTTTACTTTTAGTCGCAGGATCTTTATACATATGCATTGCCTGGCAAGTATTACACTTAACCTTTCCAATTGTATGTGTGTCCTTCATCGAAACGATCGTATGACCGAGTGGTAATTTACATTTCCCACAGTAAGAGAGAACTTCTTTACCTGCTGAATAAGCTGTCATTTTAAACTTCCTTTAGATATTTATGGTCGGCTTCGCAAATCTTGTCCGATACTCAACATATGAGCTATACTCCCATGAGGGGTAATTGACTTTGCAAGAAAATAAAACCACAGATATTCTAGCGAATTCCAAGGCTTACGGCAAGTCTAGTGATATCGTAAAGCTTAATCGCGAAGACCTTCTAAAAAAGGCTAATACGCTTCCTAAATCACCCGGTTGCTACTTAATGCAGGGCAAACTAGGTGAAATCTTATACGTCGGCAAGGCCAAGAATCTCAAAAATCGTGTGACGAGTTATTTTAATAACTCAGATAAAAATCCAAAAACTCAAATCCTAGTTTCTCATATTAAAAATTTTGAGTTTATCATCACCAATTCAGATGCAGAGTCTTATGTTTTAGAAAATAATCTGATTAAAGAGCATAGACCGAAATACAATATTCGCCTCAAAGATGATAAGTCTTATCCCTATCTTGGGGTAGATTGGAATGAAGATTATCCAAGACTGCTTTATCTGCGCCGACCGAAGAAAAAGCGAGGCCTTGAATTATTTGGTCCTTTTCCTCAAGGCTATAATGTTTCCCAAATTTTAAGAATCCTCACTAAATCTTTTGCTTTAAGAGATTGCTCCATCCATGAGTTCAGAACCAGAAAAACTCCCTGTATTTTGTATCAGATGAATCAGTGTACCGCTCCATGTGTAGAAAAGATTTCTAAAGACGAGTATAAAGCCGATTTAAATGCGGCGATTGATTTTTTCAAATCAAAAAAGAAAGTAGAAAATTCCATAAGTCTTCTAACCGATAAAATGATGTTACTGGCAGAAGAGGAGATGTTCGAATTTGCAGCTCAACTAAGAGATCATATTGAAGAGCTCACAAATTTTGCTGAAAAATCTTTTGAACAAAATGTAGAGTCGCTCAGTGATTCTAATGTTGATGTGATTGCTTATTATATTGGCGAGCAAGAAATCGATATTAGTATCTATCTTATCCGCCAAGGGAATTTATTAGGGCAAAAGAATTTCCACTTTTTAATGGATGATCTTCTCGATCAAGTGGAGAGTGAAGTGACTCTGGCCATCTTGCAATACTATGGACAAAACAGTGAAGTTCTCCCTTCGAAAATAATAACGATGCTTCCAGCTTCAGCAGCAAAACAACTGGAAGAAGCTCTCATCCAAGATCAAGGTGAAGGTTTAAAGTTAAGAGTGTTTGGTGAAACTAAAAAATATGAAGCTCTGCTTAGAGCAACGAGAGAGCATGCCGAGCAATCACAAAAAGTTAGGATTAAAAATCAAGCTTCAGTATATGTTGGTCTGAATAAGTTAAAAGATCTGTTAAAAATGAAAGATAGACCTAAGACTCTTGAGTGCTACGACATCGCTATTTGGCAGGGTAAATCTCCAACTGCAGCGCAAATTGTTTTCTTTGAAGGAAAACCAGATCGAGCGCAGTATAGGCATTATCATCTCGAAGAAAGACCTGAGGGTAATAACGATTTTGCCATGATGGATGAAGTTTTTAGAAGACGTTTAAAATATGGAAACTTACCTGATGTGTTTATCGTGGATGGGGGAGTTGCACAGGTTAATACCGTTTCAAAAGTTTTGGAAGAATTAGATATCGATATACCAGTAGTTGGAATCGCCAAGGCAAGGGATTTAAAATCAGTGGGAGGTTTTAGATCTTCAAAAGTACAATCAAGTGATGAGAGGCTAGTGATCAAAGGCAGATCAAATCCTTTTATATTATCAAAGTGTCCACCTCTTCTTCGAACAGTTGTTTTTATGCGAGATGAAGCTCACCGATTTTCTCGAAGGCTCCATCATAATGCCGAAAAAAAGCGCGTGATGAAATCATGGGTTGATGAAGTTAAAGGTATTGGCAGTGAAGTGAGGAAAAAAATCCTTAAAAATAATAGTTACACTTTAGATGAATTATCTGAATTTAATGTAGAAGAACTAAAAGATTGCTTAGATGTAGAATTAAAGCATGCAAACTCAATTTATGAGTATTTGCATGCTTTAAAAAATTAATTTAAGACGTGAATCACCTTACGATTACCTTCTCCACAGTCGATACAACGAGCTGTTTCTTGAACAATTAAGTTCTTATAATCTGGTAGATGACTTAATAAGAGTTTTGATCCACATATACGACAATGTCCCATTATTTTTTGAACATTCTCAACTGTTCCCCAGTACTCTTCAAACTTCTCAAATTTAAAATCCATTTCCTTAGACATGCAGTTGCCTCCCGATAAATAACTTATCGGGGGAGGGCATCTTGGCTTAAATTAAGCTCCATAAAAATTAAGACTAGGAAATTAGTATCTATTTAGGTAAATAAGGGCATGGAAAACCGCTATAAAGACGCTCTGCGTGGTCTGCGTGCCTCAGAGCCAGCTCATCCTTTATTCTCAACTTCATGGAGCTATTGCTCCTCTCAGAGCGCTATTTCAGTGCCTGAGGTGGACATGAAGGAATTAAGCTCGGAAGAAGTGAAAAAACCTGAAGAGAAACCTGCAGAAAAATTTGAAGAAAATAAAGATGTAAATCTGATCACTGAGAAAACCAAAATGCTTGACTCTCTTTATCAGTTTGGAGACGAAAAGCTAACTAAGCGTGAAGAATTCCAATTTCCTGGAGGCTCCTTAAAGAAAAAAGATCGGATAGCGCGTAACTTTAGTGAGGCTACTTTATCTGCCTTCACTGATCTTGATTTCGAAATGAGTTGGTCTGAACAGTTTTCAGCTCACGGGGTAAAGATTTTAAAAACGAAGCAAGGCTTGATGGAGAATTGTGACGTTTTGTTTATTACTGATCAAGCGGAAGGGGAAACAGAAGCTCAGAATATTTTTGAACTGTTTTTCAAATCACATGTTGCAAGCTTATTCTCTAGAATGGTAGGTGCGATGCAATTAGGG
>CATLVA010000198.1 GCA_950060715.1 uncultured Oligoflexia bacterium
AATGATTCCTCCTCTGGCGACATAAACATTTGACCAAGAACTGCGATTCTTGTGCCATTAATTGTTGCGTTGTCCGCCAGGCTTGTCCGATTGCCCATGACAGTAATCCAATATCCATAGTCCCACCAAGCAGCAACTATAGAGTCTTCTGGAGTAGAACCTTCCAACCATGCAAGTGCTTCAAGGAAACTTGGATCGTGTCCTCTGTACGTACTACCCGAATTAGAAATACTAGTCGGTATGTCTGCGGATAGCACCCAACTGTATCCGTAAGACGGTGTAATAACTGGGAAACATAGTACTATAATCATGAATAGTGAATACATAATTTTCAGTCCTGTCCGGGTTTCTGATTTACCGGTCGCTTGTTTTCCAATGCCTGTCAATAATGGACGAAATATAGATGATGTAACTGTGATGAACCCTACTGCTGCAAGAAGAGCAATGGCAATTGACGAGAAGATCATTAAACGGGAGAATGAACCCGATATGTAAAAACCTGAAGCTGCCAATACGAGAACGAAAACAGAACTAATGTCACGTTTGTTAAGTAATTGCATAGCTCCAAACACGGCAAATGGTAATAAAATCAAATATTCTTGGAAAGAAGGGAAGCTTGTCGGAGATTTTAAAATCTTTGAAAGATGCCACTCCTGAAGAGAGGAAGCAAATCGGACCGGCTTCCAACAGTGTTAAGCAGAAAATTGAGCAAGCTGTTCTTGGGAAATTACAAGAGATTGAGCTTGAAGAAATCAACAGTAAGCTAGCTGAAAACAAAATTGATATCTCTTTGAGAGATTCTTTGTTTAGTGATGGTCTTAAGGCTGCAGGAGTTCACCCTGTTTCTCAAATTCAAAGAGAAATAGAAGATATTTTTATCTCGATGGGATTTGATGTTCTTGACGGTCCTCATATTGAGGATGACTTTCATAATTTTGGTGCACTCAATATTCCTGAAACACATCCTGCAAGAGATATGCAAGATACTTTTTGGTTCAAAGACATGAAGCACCTTCTTAGAACTCACACTTCTACAATTCAAGTTCGTGGTATGGAATCTAGAAAGCCACCATTCAAATTTGTTGGCCCTGGAAAAGTCTTTCGTTGTGAAAGAACCGATGCGACTCATGAGATGTGTTTTCACCAGTTAGAAGGAATGATGGTCGGTGAGAACATCACTGTCGGAAACTTAATCTATTTTATGAAAACTCTGCTCAAAGAAATCTTTAAAAAAGATATGGAAGTGAGACTTCGTCCAGGATATTTCCCGTTTGTTGAACCAGGTTTTGAGTTAGATATACGTTGGAAAAAACCAGGTAAAGGTGAGTCGAAACATAGTGGCTGGCTCGAGTTACTACCATGTGGAATGGTTCACCCGAATGTTTTAAGAGCTGGTGGAATTGACCCCGAGAAATATAATGGTTTCGCTTTTGGTTTAGGCCTTGATCGACTTGTTATGGTTAAATACATGATTGAAGACATTCGTCACCTTCATTCAGGCGACCTACGTTTTAACTCTCAATTTTCAATTTATTAAGGAATATATAAAATGCTAATATCACTGAACTGGATTAAAGACTTTGTTCAACTACCAAATATCGATGCGGATGATCTAGCAAACTCATTCACTATGACTACAGCTGAAGTAGAAGAGGTTACCTCAACTCTACAACACCTAAAGGCGATAAAAGTTGCTCAAATAAAATCACTGAAAAAACACCCTGAAGCTGACAAGCTTAACTTAGTCACGTTTGATTTTGGTGGCAAAGAATTAAAAGAAGTTGTTTGTGGTGCACCCAACGTCAGAGAAGGACTTAAAATACCTTATGCTCCTCTTGGGACAACTCTTCCTAACGGTTTAACCCTAGAACCTAAAAAGATCCGAGGTATACTTTCTGAGGGGATGTTATGTTCAGAGACTGAGCTTGGTATCGGAGAAGGATCGAGTGGGTTAATGGAGTTGCCTGCAGATGCTCCAATTGGAAAGACAATGTTGGAGTTTTTGGGGCTTGAAGCAGATACTATTATCGATGTTGATAATAAGTCTCTTACTCATAGGCCAGATCTATGGGGACATCTTGGATTAGCTAGAGAATTTGCAGCAGCCTACGAGTTAGATCTAAACAATCCTTTTTCAAAAGAGTGGGAGAGTAACTTAGAAAAAAACTTTTCAAAAGATGAATCTCCAATCAAACCTCAAGTTGAAAAAGATTCTTCTTGTTTAGGTTACTGGGGATTATCGGTCGACAATATCAAAGTAGGACCATCACCTCAGTGGATGGTGAATCGCTTAGAAGCTTGTGGTCTCCGTTCAATTAATAATATTGTTGATGTCTCAAATTACGTTATGCTTGAATTGGGACAACCACTTCATATTTTCGACAGGGAAACAATTAAAGATAATAAAATTCATATCAAACAAGTTGGTAGTGAAACGAATTTCACCACCCTTGATGAAATGGAAAGAAAGTTAATTCCTACTGATACTGTTATATCTGATTCGGAAAAGCCTCTTGTTTTAGCTGGTATTATGGGAGGACTCAACTCTGGGGTTAGCGAAAATACAAAGAATATTTTTATTGAAGTCGCTAATTGGAAAGCGGATGAAGTAAGAAAAACTTCTACTCGTTTAGGTCTTCGATCTGATTCTTCTCAGCGTTTTGAAAAATCCTTGGATACACTTCAATGTTATAGAACTCTTCTTCGTACACTCGAACTCATAAAAGAATTGTGTCCTGATGCTAAGGTTATTGGAAAGCCCGAGTATGATGGAGATGACCTCACTCAAATCTCAAGATTATCAATAAACACTTCAGCAAAAAGAATTACTGACGTTTTAGGACATGAGGTTTCTGAAGAAAAAATTATAGATATTTTTAGGCGACTTGATTTTGATGTTGAAAAAAATGGCAGCGAACTTAAAGTTACCATGCCGACTTATAGAACGACTAAGGATATTGAATATGAAGCGTGCCTCGTTGAAGAGATCGGTCGAGTAATTGGTTATGATAATATCACGCCAGTAAGTCCAATGACAGACATCAAAGCAACTCGCTTAGACTTTGCGAGGAAAATGCATAGAGATATTCAGAATTTTATGACTATGAATGGAGACTCTTTAGAGGTTATGACCTACCCACTAATTGGTGAAAAACTTTTAAAGAAATCTTTGTGGCCTGTCATGAATGAAGAATTGGTTCTTGTAAATGCCCTCTCAAAAGATGCGGATAGAATGAGACCATCTCTTATACCTCACGCTCTAAATACAGTTGGTGTGAACTCTAAAAATTATGATAGCTTTAATTTTTTCGAGCTAGGAAGAAGTTATATTCCTGATGCTAAAAACTTTTCTCAAGAGAGGTATCAAGTTCTGATTGGTTCCTTTGATAAGAAAGAATCACCTTTTATGAAAGTTTTAAATACCACTGAAAAGCTTTTGAAGAACTTAAACATTCCTTTTGATTTTGCGAATGAAACAGGCAAATTTCCGAACGCAAATTTACCTCAGCAGTGGGAAGGAGTTCATCCATTTGAAAAACTTCATATAAGAATTATGGGGAAGTTTCATGGAGCGGTTAACTCTGTTCACCCTCTAGTGCTAAAGCAATTTAAGACGAAAGGATTTTTTAGTTTTGCTGTAATTGATATAACTGATTTTCATAACCGAGAAATGAAAGCTAAAGATAAATATACTGCCATCTCAAAGTTTCCAAGTTCTAAGTTTGATTGCACAGTTGTGGTACCTGCAGACGTAGCTGCAGCAGATACGTTAGAAGCTTTGAAGAAATTAAAAATAAAAGAACTCTCAGAGAAGCATATTGTTGATGTATTTAGTATGGAGTCGGGAGAGCGTGCAGTTACTATCTCTGTTACCTTTGAAGACCCTAATAAAACATTAGATTCAGACTTCATTAAGTCGGCTGAAAATAGTGTGGTTAAAACTTTGTCTGACGCGGGGTTTCCTTTGCGCGGATAATTTTTTTAAATTTTTTTACTTTTTTTTGAAAAAAAGTATTGACGGAGTTTAGGCGAAAAACTAATATACACCTCACTCGCAGACATGTTCAAAACAAACACTGTAAGCATTTGAAAAGACTAATCTTTATAATGCTTGAGGGTCTGCTCGCTCTTTGACAATTGAATAATGAGATAAAGATTTTAATCAAGCCTTCGGGCGCGATTAAATTTTAAGATGAGAAGGAACCCGTCAGTAAGATGATTCTTACTGAGAATCCAAGAGAATGAATGAATGGTTTTTGTAATGGTAACATTATGAAGATTTTCTCTGATAATTTTTTCCAAAATTATACATTCAGCAATCAGTTGCCTTAATTAATTTTAAGGCCCGAACATGAGTCAATTAAATAAATGATTTAAGTATATTACTTGGAGAGTTTGATCCTGGCTCAGAACGAACGCTGGTGGCATGCCTAATACA
>CATLVA010000199.1 GCA_950060715.1 uncultured Oligoflexia bacterium
CAAAACTTTTTCGAGCTATTACCGATAAATTGAAGAAAAGAAAATTTCCTAGAGCCGGCTTTTGGATGCAAAATAACCAAAAGTATATTTTAGGAAATTTTGATGCTGTGGTATTTACAGATTATAATCATCATAAACTTCTTAAAGCTAAGAATAAATTAGCCTCGGGTATTAAATTCATTAAATTACCTCATGGCATAGCAGGCAGAAAGTATGTTTACAAAAAAGATGTCTAATCCAATAGATTTAGAATCTTTTAGCATTTTGCGAACCATAGCCTTTTTAAAACTCTCTTCTTGAGCTTTAAATAGTGCCTGGGAGAACACCTGCCTGGAAAGAATTTTAAAAAGGCTCATGGTAATTACCTTGTAAACTTTTGAGTGATAATTCCGGCAACAAAACCTAATACTCCAGCTCCAATAGCTGTATGTACTGGATAGTCTTTTGCTACCTGTACTGATTTTTCCATTGCTTCTTTTGAGCGGCTAACTGCAGTCTCTGAAAAGTCTGACAATGTAGAAACTAATTGTTCCCTATCAGTGATGTTTGTTAAATTTCTTGATTGTTGTGCGTTTTCTGTATTCAAGATTCCTCCTTTGGCTTCATTCAACAAATAAATTGTCTCAGAATGCATTAGATTAATCTTTTTACATTAGTTAAAAGAATGTGTAGGAAAATACAAAAAACGCCTTAAGCTATTGATGTTCGCCAATTAGGGTAGAGATTTGCTCAATTAGAAAATCAGGTTTTACTGGCTTTGTTATGTGAGCGTTGAATCCGGCTTTAGCGGTCTTATCCTTTTCTTCCTGCATAGCATGTGCAGTCAGAGCGACGATTGGTCGATCAAACTCATTTTCTCTTAGTTCTTTGATTACGGTAAAACCATCTTTCTCAGGCATCTGAAGATCTAGTAAAACAATGTCAAAAAAGTTTTTCATAGCGAGATCTATGGCCGTTTGACCTTCGTGGGCCACTGTTACATCCGCTCCAGCTTGATCAAGATACATTGCAAATAACCTTGCGTTCTCTTTTGCATCATCTACTACTAGAATTTTCTTATTTAGAAGCTCGCATTTACTAATTTCATTGTTTTCTTGAATAATAATATTTGTAGAGAAGTTGGTGATAAAATCACTGTCATTTATAACTCCAGCTTCTATTGTTACACCTACTGTTGTTCCTACTCCTGGCTTTGAGCTAAGGATTTTTACATCTCCCCCCATCGCCTGAGCAAGACCTCTGGAAAGAACTAGACCTAATCCAGTACCACCAAACTTTCTAGCAACTGAAGTGTCAGCTTGTTGAAAAGGCCTAAACAATTCTTTAATCTGACTCTTACTAATACCGATTCCAGTGTCACGAACTTTGATTGAGAGTCTACTATTTCTTGTATCAAATGAGACTTCTAGTCTGACGAAGCCCTCACTTGTAAACTTAATTGCGTTGCCGAGAATATTATAAATAATTTGCTTCAGCCTTTTTGGGTCTGTGAGAATTTTTTTAGGAATACGACCAACATTATCAAAAATGAGATCAATTCCCTTTTCCTGGGCTTTCACATTAATAAGGGAATGAATTTCATTAAGAAAAGTAGGAAGATCAATTTCTACTTCCTCAAAATCAAAGCGACCAGCTTCAATTTTAGAAATATCTAAGATCTCATCTATAAGCCCAATCAAATGATTTGCATTCTGATCTATAATACGAATAGCATCTTCTCTATCCTGAGGTAAGACTTGCTCTCTTTTCAAAATATCAGCATAACCTAGGATAGCTGTCATAGGGGTTCTAATCTCATGACTGATATTGGCCAAAAAGTCTGTTTTAGACCTGTTGGCACTTTCAGCTTTTAAAAGAGCATCGGATATTTTTTCATGTTGATGAACTATCGTGGCGTAAAGTGGTCTAAAAACTAGCAGCCAGATTAAGACAAGTTGAGCAACACAGAGACTTACTAATGTGATCCCCATGTTGTGTAGATCACTCATGGAGTCGGCTTGAATTCTTTGGATCTTCATACCAATGAAGGCGAGAACATCAACTAATCCCTCACGAGAAGAGTCACTAAGGTAGCGAATATTATTTCTAATATCTGTATTGGACAAACTATTGTCATTCACAAGCTCACGAGCTCGCTTCATGAAGAGCAACATTTTAGAATCAATATCGTTTCTTAAAAGCAGATCTTCAAAGTTTTTAACCTCTGAAAATTCTGCATTTGAAAGCCAAAGATTGAATTTCTCATTCTCGCTATCTAGTTGCCTGATAAGTCTTTGGAATTCGTTTTGCAATATGATGTAGTCTTTAACTTCAACAAAATCATCAAATTTCTCACTCAAAATTGAGATTTTATTTACCAGGTTGATTTGATTACCAACGAATGTATAGGCTTTTTGAATGGAAGACTGTTGGTCGATAACTCTACGATGGGTCTCATAAGCAAAAAAAGAGATTACAGAAAACAACAGTACTCCAAGGGCAGAGTACAATATGAATTTTCGTTTCATTTCTTTAATTAGCTGTTCTGATTTAACCATCGGCTTTGTTACTTCTCCAAATTTAGATGCTTATTTTTTAAATCTAAATAAACTGAAACTTCATTTATCAAATTGCGAGCAGTGTCAGAGTTTGTTTCATTGCAAGAGTTTTCTAGCTGGGAGCCTAAAAATCCGAGATGCTGGAATCCATAAGGTGCACTGTAACCTTTCCATTGATGGGCTATTTTGCCTATTTCCGGTAGCTTACCTTGATCCATAAGCGAATTTATGGTCCTTAAGTCTTCCACTCTGTCATTATAAAACTCATCAAGAAATTTCTCAAGTCCAGGCTCTGCCTTTTCACTTAGAATTTTGTTAGTCAACTCATTGCTATTCGTCATTACTTGCCTATCCTTAAAAAATATTAGAACATCATAGCCTAATCTATATAGCTGTATCAAATTCAATACAGTAAAAAAAGCAGGAAAAATGAATAACTCAATATTGTTAGTTGAAGACTCAAAAGAAGTACACCAGATGGTTAAAACAGCTTTCACTGGTTCATTGATAGAAGTTGACTGGGCTGAGACACTTAACGATGCTGACGCTAAAATCGCTAATAAAGTTTATGACCTTGTTTTGCTTGATATCGAATTACCAGATGGAAACGGACTTGAGTTTTGTACAAAACTTCAAACTGTAGCTCCAAGTACAAGTATATTCTTTCTTACGGCTCATGATGAATTGTCTGAAAAGGTACTTGGTTTTTCAGCGGGAGCTGACGACTACGTAACAAAACCATTCAACACTCTAGAGCTTAAAGCTCGTGTAGAAGCTAAACTAAAGAAGATTCAAAGTTTAAAAGTAAACTCTGACTTCATGAAGTGGAAAGAGATTGAGATAAACAAGTCTAGCCAAGAAGTTAAAGTTCTTACCGATGCCGGACAATTTGAGCAGATAGAATTAACTTCTTTAGAATTTAAAATGCTAATGTATTTCGCAAATAGACCAGAACAAGTTATTGAACGTGATACTATGTTAAACGATATTTGGGGTGAAGATATTCACGTTTACTCAAGATCAGTTGATACTCACGTAAGCAAACTTCGTAAAAAGCTCGGGGACATCTCGCATATTATCGAGTCTGTCCACGGAGCTGGTTACAAATTTAAGCCAACAACGGCTTAAGATAATTTTTCCAAACAATCGTTTATAAGTTCAACTTGGTGGTAATCTCGGTTATCACCAACTAAACCTTCATTTTGAGCCTCATCAAGAGATAAAGCAATATCCTTCCAATTAGTTAATATCAAGATTTTTTCATCCTTATCAAATGAAGTATCCAGATACAATTCTTTTGGAGTCCTAAAGTACTCCATTGGTGTTAAAAATGCGTCTTTACGGGCCATTTGAACCTCCCTGCTAGTTCTTACATTAACGCAAGAACATTATCTAAATTCTTAATATGTCTTTTTTGTCTTGGTATAAAAACGTTTTCGATTTCATTTTTTTGAAACCTAGTTAACTCAGTACTTTCAAGCATGCGCTGATAGTTATTGAGTCCATGTTCCTCACCTTTTCTCAGTGCTCTTGTAGTTGCCTCAACCCCAATAGCTTTGGAGGTGGCCATAAAAGATTGGACAATCGTTCCCCAGATCCCTGAATTCGTTTCTGGAATTAAGTTCATATCCCTAGCTTCCCTTTTCCAAAAGTCAATCGCCTGCTCATGTTCACTTCGAATTTGCTCAATTGCAAAATTACTGGGGGTCCCTTCAAACTTTTCAAGAGCTTGAGTATAGGCTTCCTTTGCAGATATTTCGCCTCTAAGAATTTCATCTAAATCCTCACTTGGGATCTTTACTGTTGTTAGTCTAATTGTTTCTGCTCTATGATTAAGTTTTTCCATAACTAAACTCCTTTTTAAGCTTCCTACAAATA
>CATLVA010000200.1 GCA_950060715.1 uncultured Oligoflexia bacterium
ATAAGGGTGACAATAACCAAACGAAAATCGAAGTCGGTAAAGACACCTATGTTCCGATCACATTCTCTGGTGAATCTGTTTTTTATAATAAGCCCAATCCTACTCCAGATGGTGGTATGCCGGAGCTAGGTGAAAAAGCCAGAACAGAAATACAAAATCAGGTAGAGCAAGCGAAGCTCAATCCTGAAACAAACGAGCCAATCATCAATAGAGATCCTGCCGGAACGAGCATTTCAGCAGAAGAACAGAATTTTGAGGAAGTAAAAGGTTCTATCTTCAAAGATCTGGAAACTTTAGAAAACGGTCTTCTTACAGATAACCATTTTATCATCCAATCACTCCTTCCCAAATTAGATCAAACCTTGGATCGATTGATCGAAGTAAGAACGTCAATTGGTTCCACCTTGAATAAAATAGACATTACAATAGATAATATAGAGAAAGAAAAAGTAGAAAATGAGACGTACCGCAGCAGGATTGAAGATGCAGACGTGGCAGAGTTATTTACTGACCTCACACGGCAAGAAAACGTAATGAATGCATCTTACAAGGCCAGTGCACAGTTACTTAATAACAATTTGATGAAATATATTAAGTAAGCTTAAGAAATTATTAATTTTTAGTATAAATAAGAAATAATTACACAGATGTAAGATGATTTCAAAAATTAGCTTGCATTTTGAAACTCGCAATACTATATGAAGACTTCAGTTGAGAATTACTTTTCGGCTAATGTTTATAAGACGGAGTTTAAAGAGGTTAACACACATGCTAGTTCTAACAAGGAAGCTGGGAGAAAGCATTGCAATAGATGACCATATTAAAATTGTGGTTGTTCAAATTAAAGGTAAGCAAGTTCGCCTAGGTATTAAGGCTCCTAAAGAGACAAAAATACATAGAGAAGAGGTTTATCAAGCAATCCAAGATCAAAATACCGCAGCTAGTCAGTCGACGCCAGCAGACCTTGCTAGGCTCAATGAAGACTTTGGGAAGAAATAAATTCCTCCTTGCCCTTCTATATAATTGACTGATACCATCATTCAAGGTAGAAATTTTGAAACTACCTCATAATTTTCGGAGGATGATGTGAAAGTCAACACTACAAGGTTCGGAGAACTTCAAGTTAACAAAGAGGATATCATCAATTTCTCAGAAGGATTGCTGGGATTTGAGAAATTAAATCAGTTTTTCATCGTTGATCCAGGTGATGCAACTTTAATTCTGTGGCTACAATCAATTGAAAGTCCAGAAACTGCATTCCCTATCATCGAGCCGAAAATATTTAAGCCTGACTATGTCGCTAAATTACTTCCGGCTGATATGAATAGCGTTAAACTTGAAAATATCTCAGATGCAAAAATTTATTCAATTTTAACAATCCCTTCAGAGATCACTAGCATGAGTGCAAACTTAAAAGCACCTATTGTGATCAATAACAACAAGAAGATTGCAAAGCAAATTGTTCTTCAGGACAACAAGCTTTCAGTTAAGTATGAGATGTATAAAGAATTAAAAAGCTATATCGTTTCTTACGCTTCTGATGATAGAAACCGCACGACTGTTTCTGCGCCAGAATCAAAAACAACTTCTAATGAAACTTCAACAGAAGCTAACATCAGAAGAAAAGAAAACATCAACGAAGCATAATCACTTCCAAGATAAAAAAAGGCCCTCGAAAGAGGGCTTTTTTTATGCCTAAAATTTAAAATCTTATTAAATATTTAAAACTGTTTCCGAAGCATCTTTTGATAGAGAAAGATACATGCGTAGCTCTTGATTTTCAGGATCTTTCATAAGTGCTTGTTGCCATTCAGATTGAGCCTCAACCACATTACCTTGTCCATAATGAAGCAGACCAAGTGCGATCCTAGCAGGAATATATGCTGGTCTTTCAGACTTTAATTTTCTTAGCTCATCCATCGCCTTAGCTAAGTAGCCCTTCTTAGAGTAAACCTTTGCGATTTTAATTCTTGCCTCTAGATTTTCTGGATCGAGACCGATTGATTTATTGTATTCAAAAAGTGCTTCTTCGTAGCGGCTGTAGCTAAAGTAAAGCTCTGCTAATTCGAAGTGCCTATTAGCAAACTTCTTATTTACGTGTGGATCTTTAATCCCATCAGGCTCATTCTTTACCTGCTCATTAGCTTTATCAAAGATAACTTTCGCATCTTCATAGCGCCCGATATCATTTAAAATCACTGATAATGAAATAGAAGCATCGGTATTATTAGGATCTATTTCAAGAACTTTGTTAAAAGCCTTAACTGCTTTACCTAGCTGACCTTGAATATGATAAATATTCCCAATATAAAAGTAGGCCTCAGAGTTTTTTGCATTTAGATTGATAACTTCTTCGAGCATAAGAAGTGATTTTTTGTACTTCTGGTCCGAATACAATTTTCTAGCCGAGTCCATCAGGCTCATTTCATTTAAACTACTCAAAGCTCACCTCTTATAATTTATTTTTACAGTATTTAAGTGTTTTTTCTGCGATTTTTTTATCGTCTTTATTTATCTCATTTAGGAATTCATTTCCATAAGCTAAGCAATCTTTATACTTTTTCAGCTGATAAGTTGTTTGGATTACACGACTCATTGAGTGGCTTCTGAGATCTTTATCGTTTGGAATATTTTTAAGGATATCTAGGTAGCGCCATAGGGCTGCTTTATATGCTTCTGTTTTAAAATAGAAGTCTGCCACATACTGCTCCTTATTGTGTAGGCGGTCTTGGCATTCTTTGATCTTCTTTTTGGCTGATTTAACTTCTGCTGAATTTGGATACCTTGTAATAATTTCACGGTAATACTTAATCGCCTCAACAGCGGGCTCTAAATCTCTATCATCAGTGTCTGGAAGCTGGAGGTAGAACGATTCAGCAATTCTAAAAATTACATAAGGGATTTTTTCATGTCTTGGGTGAAAATCTCTAAATAATAAATATGCTGCTGCTGATTCAACATAGTTTTCTTGAGCAAATAAAATATCGGCCAACATAAGTTCTGCTGGTGTTGCATAATAACTATATGGATATTGATTTTTTAATTGGTTAATTTTTTCAGTGGCAAGGATATAGCGTTCATCATCCATTAATTCTTTGGCTTCTTTATACAGAACCTCGGCTTCAGTTTTACCGGTAGGTTTGTCTGACGCACAACTAAACAAAAGAACTAAAATAAAAGAATATAAGGTAATTTTCATACCTTAAATTTACCTGTTTAGTTGAGGCTCGTAAAGTCAGGAGCGACCGTAAAGCTCTAAATAAAATTCCTGAAATAACAGTTTTAAAAACGCCGCAAAAGGGATGGAGACAATCATTCCAACGACACCGCCAAATTGAGAACCGATGATAACGCTTACAACAACTATAAGAGGGTGAAGATTTACAATTTTAGACACTAATACCGGAAAAACTAGGGCGAGATCTATAACATTGGCAATAACATAGAGAAGAATCATGGCCCCTAAAGTCGTATTAGGGTTTTGATCAACAAGTCCTACAACAAGTGCTGGAATAAAGCCTAAAAATGGTCCGATATATGGAAGAATATTGGTAACCGCTGCAACAATTCCTAAAAGAAAGGCAAATGGATAGCCAAGTAAGAGTAATCCTGTGGTGATAATAACACCAACGATAGTAGCCTCAATAAATTTCGCAAAAATATAGTCACCAAATTTAGTGTTGAATTGATGATAAAGATAATATGTCTTCTCTACAATATTATTGGGAACAATCTTCATCATCAGAAAGCGCATCCGTCTTTCATCTTTTAAAATAAAGAATAAAAATAATGGGATCATAAAACTCCACTCTAAGAGCGAAGTGATAATTTGAGGAAGATACACGAAAACTGATTTAGTAGTTTCCTTCCCCACTGAAATCAAACTATCAACTGGGTTAGCTGTAATTTCATAATTGAACCTGTCGTACACTCCAAGTTTGAAGTCCGCGTATTTGAGACGCAAATATGTTTCAAGCTTTGGAAGATAGTATTCAATTTTATGTGCTTCTTCAGATACTGTTTGGAAACCTTTTACGATCGGGTACGCCAATAAGAAAAGTGAGCCCACAACAAGTAGAAGTGAAAAAGTTTTTCGACCAAGATCAGCTGAATAAAAAGATTTTAGAGCTGGCTTTAGCATCAGAGATAATACATAAGCTATACCAAGAGGTATCATAACTCGAGACAGACTAAATAGAACTGCCGCGATACCCACCATAACAGCCAAGAAAAATATGAATTTGAACCTATCTGTTCTAACTGTCTTCTTTAGCTGCAAGCTTATTCTCCAATATTGCGATCATATCTTTAAGCGTTTTAATTTCATCCGTCACAGAATTAAATCTCATGGCCACAATCAAAGATATTGCCTGTAAAAATTTTGCTCCCACAACTGGATA
>CATLVA010000201.1 GCA_950060715.1 uncultured Oligoflexia bacterium
ATTTCTTGTACTCCTTGGTGAGTGACTAATCTTGCAGCATCGTTAACAATCTCAGTAATGCTCCTGGATTTTTCACGACCGCGGGTGAAAGGCACAATACAGTAGGAGCAAAACTTATCGCATCCTTTGATAATATTAATAAAGGCCTGAGGTGAGTTATGAGTTACCTTGGTTTCAATTGAGTAATTATCAGCTCTATCCCAAGAAGTGACTGCAAAATTTCTATCACCTGAGTAAGCTCGATATACCATCTCTCCGATATTATCGATGACATCAGTTCCGAAAGCGAAGTCAAGTTGAGGATATTTTTTAAGCAAAGACTTTGATTCAGTTTGAGCTATACACCCACCAGCTGCAATCTTCACTTCTCTACCAGTTTTATTGTTAATCTTTAAATGTTTAGCTGAACCTAAATGAGAATAGAATTTTTGGTTCGCTAGATCTCTAATGGCACAGGTATTAAAGAGCATCAAATCAGCATCTTCTTGCACATCAGTCAGAGAAAAATTCAAAGGCTGTAAGTGGGACAAAATTCTTTCGGTATCATGATAGTTCATCTGACAACCGTAAGTTTTCACCCATACTTTTCTTTTTGGAAATTCTAAACCGCCAATCATTTTAGATCCGTTGGCGAGAGTTTGGATCTCGGAAATTTCAATATTTTCCATAAGGTCACCTTGTTTATTGGTCTTATGTTTATAAAGCGTGTTTTCTACCAAATGCGTTAAGAGAAGTAAATAGGCGCATTTGCCACCAAACAACGCACACAGTCCACCCCGTGACACTAGTGGCGTTTTGGACCAGCATACCCTAAACCACTGTTTTAACAAATGTTATTTTTGGCACGGTACTTGCTCTTTCTGAGTTTAATAATCGAATTCTTAAGGAATAGGAAAATACGATTTCTATCAAACATACAACTTTCATTTGGGGGTATAAATGAAAACATTATTAGTACTTGGAACTGTTTTACTTTCTTCAGGAGCACATGCTCTAACACAAAAAATCGAATTAGATCTTAATTCTGCGCATTTGAGAGGCAGGGATATGATTCCTTTAAAGAGGATGTTAGTTAGGTCTTTAGGAGGACAAAACTTGAGGGGTTGGACTTTAGTTAAAGCTGAGGTCGAAGCAAAATCTCAACATGGTGAAGGCTCTATTACTCTTAGAGTCGATAGAAATGAATCGAACCTAGTGACAGTACCAGGCACTCCTGAAAATTTTGAGTCTGATTACTCTGGATTCACCAAACTAACTCTTCAGGCTCCAACTATCTATCGTGGAGATAATGGAAGAGGCCCTATTCAACTTTTAACTCAGGGAAATATTAAAATAGATGATGTAGAAGTTACGATGCTAAAGAGATTACATTATGACTACACTAATGTAAGAGGCCTGCGCTTTATAAGCCAAGGTGAATTTAAAGCTCAAAAAGTTATCGGGAGTTCTAAAAAATACCATATCAACGGACACCTAGCGGGACTGAATATTGTTGGGACCAAAGGAAGTGCTAATATTGACTCAGTAGAAATTGAATTTCTTGACGGTCAAAAAATCATCGTGGACGAACTTGATGGAAAAATTAAGAAAGGACATGTAAAAAGCTTCGCACTTAGAGGCGAACTGAATAAACCTGTAAGATCTGTAAAGGTTTCTGCAACATCAAGAAATCTTTTTGGATCAAGAGCAAAACTTTCAGTTGAACTCGCAAGATAGTTATTATCCCCAAGCTCAAGGAGAACTTCGGTTCTCCTTGTAATTTCTACACACTCTCTCGTCAAAGAATCTCCATTAATCCATTCTCCTTGGAAGCACAATTAGGGAGAGAACAGATGAGAATCAGTACTATGATTTGTTTAATGACATTTATTTTTATGTTGAACAAATTAGCTCACGCAATCATTGCATATTAAATGAGTTTTAAATAATCCCCTTTCGAATTATTCATTTGTGATGCCAGACTAACCTGACCATTTTGACGTATTTTAGCCGATGTTTGCTCGGCTGTTGCTTGAGCGTAATCTAAATCAGTAATTCTACTATTAGCATTTTTTTCTTGTACGACATTAGTAGAAAGATTGCTGATCGCTGATTGCATTCTACTCATAGTAGCTCCAAGTTTAGCCTTACTCCCAGATAAACTTTTTTGTGCGTAATCAATCATATTAATAGATAACCTGGCCCTTAACTGCGTATCTACTTTTACGTCAGAGATCCCCAACGCTAATGGAGTTTGTGCTAGGTCAACTAACTCAATTGAAATTCGATCTTGCTCGTTATTTCCTTTGTCCACTTGAATATCAAGTTTCTTCTTGTCGCCTTTTAAAAGTTTATTGTCGAGGTACTCAGTTGACTCCGCCATCCGTTTAAGTTCTTGTAAAAGACCAGTTGTTTCTAAATTCAGAAGTTTTCTTTCATGGTCTGAGACAGAATCACTTGCCGCTTGAATTGCTAACTCCCGCATACGAACAACCATATCCCCCATCACACCGAGGGTTCCCTCCATAATCTCTAAAACTCCGAGTGAGTCTTGAGCATTCCTTGAAGCTTGCTGTTTAGACTTCGTACTTGCATTTAGCTTTGAAGATATACTCAATCCCGCAGCGTCGTCACCTGAGCGTACGATTCGACTTCCGCTAGCAAGTTTTGCGGAATTATGAGATATCTCCTCGCTTGTTTTGCGAGTCTCTCGATTTATTTGAATGGTGGAAGAGGTGCCGTTAACTTTCAACAGGCGATCCTCAATTCAAACAAGGTTTTCATAATTTTGCATAAAGGACTCCCTTCACTCAAAAGCTTGAGCTAGCTAGTCCGTTAACAAACCTTCTATTACGAAGGCATTCAACCTTGAATGCTCCAGTTTTTTAAGTTAAGTCCTTTTCGCTATTACCTCCTTTAAGGTTTTTTAGTCTTCCAAATTTTGGATAGACTTCAGAATGTTTATCGGAAGCTAAAGTATTGAAATTTAAGGAGTAAAAAGCTCGGGTATTGATATCACCTACTGAATTAGGTAGAGCTCAATCTCTTTACGGCAGCAGGTAGTGAAAGTGTTTATATCAAGTAATCGGATCGGAAAAATCTGTGCGCGGCAAAGTTTTCCTTTAAGCTTAACACTCTCCTAATATGGGAAAATCATAGAGTGAAATTATTAAGTCTTCTTTTATTTTTTTCTACAAGTATTTTTGCTGCAAATATTCCTCCAAACTGGAGGTTCGAATATAACTATGGGCAGGCCACAACTCACTACCTAGAAGAACAACCCAGTATCATCTTTACCCAGGCAAATATAAAACAGGTGGCAGACTTTCATCAGTTTGTTTTTCAATACTATCTATTTCCTCCTTGGCTTGATTTTTCAATTGGAGGAAATATCACAGGTCTTAATGTGAATGAACCTGAAGAAGTTGAAAACCAATTTCAGTATATGACGGGATTTGCCAATCTTGGAATCGTAATTCCTTTCTCTGACTATTGGCATGTAAAACTGGTAGGAGAATATTTCTATACGACAATGGAAGTTAAAGACGATGCTTTCGGATTTACTAATTTGAGAGGTTGGCAAGCCTACCCCGAAATTGAATGGTTGCCTTTCGGTTCCAGTCAGTTTGTTCAAATCTCTCCCTATTTTAAATTTCCTCTAGCTTCCAATACATCAAATCGACAAGAGACAACCCTCGGTTTGAAATTTAAATTTCCTTTTGGGAGTGAACAAAATTTGAAATTTCCTCTTTATGCCTATGGGAAATCAATCGTGTTAAAAGTCTTCTATACGAATATGAGACTAGAATTTAATCAGGAAGGTTTTATACCATCAGAGATTGATGTCCGCCAATACGGAGCGACTCTTGGTTTCAACTTCTAATTAGAGTCCGTAATTAGTAATCGCCAAATAAAACATTAGGTTAAAAATTAGATGGAGAATAATCGGTTCCATTAACCCTTTAGATCTCTCTCTCGATTTAGCACATACCCAACCAAGAATCAGAGTATAAAATAATTGGTAGTACACGAATGAAAAGAACTCTTCCGGAAGAAAAGCCAAAGCAGCTGCATGCGAACCACTAAAAAGAGCAGCATTGATTAAAAGCTTTATTTTTTGATTGAGCTTGGGAACTTTTGCCAATAAATCATACATAGCACCACGAAATACAATCTCTTCAAAAAATGGTGCTAGGATTAATAACTTTAGTGCGAGCTTATCTAGGTACTTAAACGGACTAATAAACTCGGCGCTTAAACTAAACATACAAAAGCCGATCGCTAATAGTGCCGTAAAGAAACCTCTTAAAAATGCTCCCTTCGGTCTTAGCTCTCCAAAATGTGGCTCTTCTTTGAGTAAAAGGGCAACCCCCAACCAATAAAAGAAATCAAAAATATATGAAGTTGATATA
>CATLVA010000202.1 GCA_950060715.1 uncultured Oligoflexia bacterium
GCAATGTTTTGGAACATTGCATTTTTATCCTCATGACCTTTAAGTTTAGTGTACTCACTAAGAGTAAGAGCAAGATGGCGTCCTTTAACAAGGACATTTTTATGAAAACGCTTAAGTCTTTCTGGATTATAGAAATGCTCTTTCCATTGTGTGGAGAGCTCCTCAAAGAGCCTGTCTTGAGAGTAGTAATTATCTGGGTAAGTTAGGTTTATAGAGTGTAAATAGCTCATGGCCGTTCATTATTTCAAGAAGCAGCTTGATCGTAAAGCTTAATGAGTTGCAACACAACTTTATATCCGTGTTAAGTTCTCCTTAAGAGGCAGAATTTTCCGGTGCATAAAAAAGGTACAGACTAACAAAAGAGCTCTCCGACATAGCAATGGGTGCTTCGTCGGGATTATTGAAGCATTAATTTATTATAAACTTTGAGCACGGTAGCTCCCTACTAAAAAGTAGGAAGAAAATGGAGGTTTTGTATAGCATAAGGAGATTAACATGGGATTTAGAATAGCAACAAACGTGACTTCGATCACAGCGCAAAGGGCACTAGCAAAAATATCAAAAAAGGAAGAAAATGTAGCTGCAAAACTTTCAAGTGGTAGCAGAATTACAAAATCTTCAGATGATTCAGCTGGACTGGCCATAAGCGAAAAGCTAAGAGCTAATATTCGATCCAATAAACAAGCAAATAGAAACGCCAATGATGGTATAAGTATGATCCAGACGGCCGAAGGTGGGCTTAATGAGTCAGCAAATATTTTAATTCGTTTAAGAGAACTTGCGATCCAATCAGCTTCAGATACAGTTGGGGAAACTGAAAGATCATATACTGACCTTGAATTTCAAGAGCTAAAAAGCGAACTTCAGAGGATCTCTCAGACAACAGAATTTAATGATGTGAACTTACTAGATGGTTCTTCTGAAAAACTTGAGTTCCAAATTGGAGCTAACAATGATGAGTTTGAAGATAGAATTGTTTATGATCCATCGCAAATCAACTCTGGTTTAGACAACCTCGGATTATCAGGAGGAGCTGTAGGAACCAAAGAAGATGCGCAAGGAGTATTGGAGTCTATCGATACAGCGATTAACACTGTTTCGGGACAGAGAGCAACCTTAGGTGCTCTTCAAAACAGACTACAAACTACTTCTGCAAACTTGGAGACATCGGTTGAGAATATGTCTGCAGCAAATAGTCGAATCAGAGATGTGGACTACGCTGAGGCAACTGCTAAGAATACACAGAACAATATCATGAAACAAGCTGGTATATCTGTTCTTTCTCAAGCAAACCAAACTCCGCAACAAGCGATGCGTTTAATTGGCTAATTCAACTAGGAGGCCCTCTCACGAGGGTCTCTTTTTTAAATTATTAAGAAATACTTACAATTCCCATCTCAATTTCAGTGGCTTAGCGAACAATAAATCTACCCTTGATTTGTGCGCAGCTTGTCATAAAATGAACTTAACTAAACTTAATTAACAATCTATAGAGGGGCGGGGTAAAAAACTATGAGTTTCAAAGCTAGACAGAATTCCAGAACTAGAGCTGAAGCCAACAAGCAAGTTAGACGTATCTTATTGAGATACCAAGTATCTTTGCAAAATCTTACCGTTTCAACCACGGCCAAAACAATTTTCCTTAAGGGATATCTCATAAAGAATAATGGCGCAGACCTGAATGCTAATGTCGTTAGGACTATGGTGGGAGAACTCAATGGAATTGGCTTTATTAGAGCTGATTTAGAAAATTGGGCCATCGCTGGGGATACTATTTCCTTCCTCGGTGGAGATTATGCTGATCTAGACTTTGACGAAGTCTCGTAGTTTCAATTATAAAGCTTCTCGATGACAGATTCAGCAACAGACGAGAAACCTAAAAAGCCTAAAACCAATGAGAAAGACTTTCTTTTCAAGAAAGATTTCCGCTACAAACATGATAATCCTTATCATGACAAACTTGCGATTTTTGATAAGTTTGTCTTGAGAGATGATGAAGGTGAATCATTTGCTGGCAATTGGAACCAAAAGGTATTTGAGAACGATGCTCCCATTGAAGTAGAAATTGGAAGTGGCTATGGCCATTTCATGATGGAATACACTCAAAAAAATCCAAATATTAATTTTGTTGGTATGGACCATAGATTTAAAAGAAGTTTCCACCTGGCCAAAAAACTAAGTCAGTTAGAGCACCTTAACTTCCGTTATCTTCGTGCCAGAGGAGAGAGATTAGGATTTCTCTTTGGTGAGGGAGAGGTCAGTAAGTTATTTTATTTCTTTCCAGATCCATGGCCTAAAAAACGTCATCACAAAAAAAGACTATTCCAGAAAAAATTCTTGGATGAGGCATACCATGCATTATGTTCAGGTGGTGAGTTGCTAGTAAAAACTGATCACGATGGTTATTTCGAGTGGATGCTAGAGCAACTTGAAGGTGAAACTAGATTTGAGATGACTATGAAAACCTTTGATTTGAGAACTGAACAACCTGAACACTTTCTTGCTAGTTTTACGACAAAATTTGAAAAGATTTTTCTGGAAAAAAACGTTAAAATAAAAGCCATGGCCCTTAGAAGCAAAAAATAGATGGCATCTTTCGACGAAGCAAAAGAAATTATTAAATCGACGCCGATCTCGTCTATTGTGACGATGTATATCCCTATCAATAAAAAGGGAGGAAACTTTGAGGCCGTCTGCCCTTTTCATAGCGACACCAACCCTTCACTAAAGATCAATGATGATAAGGGAATTTATAAATGTTTTGTCTGTGGCGCTGCAGGTGATTCGATCAAATTTGTTCAGGACAAATTGAATCTCGATTTCAGAGAAAGTATTAAAGATATTGCCAATAATCTTGGAATCACTGTTGAAGAGAATAATAATAAAAAAGCAGATCCAAAATATGACCTCGCTTTAAGAGTAGTGCAAAGTGCAAACCGTCTTTATCGAAAAGTCGCCGATGAGTTAAAGCCTGAAAACTACCGTAAATTTGCGGCCAATAGAAATCTATCTGCAGAAACATTAACAGAGTTTCAAATCGGCTTTGCCCCCAATAATAATTCACTTACAAATTATTTAAATAGTCTTCCTGCAGATAAAAAGGAGCTTGCTCTAAAGGTCGCTGAGGAGATTGGAATTATTCGTCCTCAAAAATATGGTGGGGGCCATTATGACTTCTATAGGGAGCGAGTGACCTTTCCTATTTGGGACCACCAAGGCAAAGTTAGAGGTTTCTCAACTCGTGCTGTACTCCCCGATCAAAAGCCTAAGTATCTGAATTCTAGGGAATCCTTTGTCTTTGACAAGGGAAACATCATGTTTGGATTCAATTTTGCAAAAAAACATATTAGGGAAAGTGATGCTGTCATCATTGTCGAAGGTAACATGGACGTTATTATGCTTCACCAATATGGTTTTAAAAATTCAGTGGCGACAATGGGAGTTTCTTTAAGCGCGCAATCGATAAAACTTCTTACCAATATGACTAAGAATATTTATCTGGCGATGGACTCCGATCCTGCGGGTATCGCGGCCATGAGTAGGATCAACTCAGAATTTCTCGATCAAAATATAATTCCTAAATTTATTAGCTTTGCTCCTTCCAAGGATCCAGATGAGTTTCTCAATGAGTTTGGGAGATTAGAATTAAAACAAAGAATCGAAGACGCACCTAGTTTTATTGATTTTCAGATTAAGCAACTCATCCCACAGGAAATTCCAGAACGAACAGATCAAAAACTAGAAATTTTACAAAAAGTTTTTGCAGTGCTCTCTCCATTGAAAGCGCATTTACTCGCCACAGAAAAAGCAATTCAAACAGGAAAATCTTTGGGGCTGCGCTCCAGTGCTGATGATATTGTTAAAGAATATAAAGAATTTCTTGAAAATAATAAATCTAATTACAAGGTGCAAAAAAGCATTCAACAGCCCGCACAAACAGAAGAGCCTGCACAATTTCAGGAAGATAGACCGGAAATATCCGAAGATATTCCACAAATTGAAACAATTCCCATTCAAAAAATTGAGCGCTTGATTCTTGAAACAATCCTCACTCACCCAGAGTGCGTAGTTAAAAGCCAAATGCTCGAAATACTTGATAAATTACAGCATTTTGAGGTAAAAAGAATAGTTCTGTGGGTGAAGGAAATTTATTTTGAGATTGATGAAAACGATTACGGACTTTTCTTAAAAGAAAAAAATCAGGAAAGCTTACCTGAAGAAATCAAAGCCGCTATTTCATCAGCACTTTTTAATTACAATCCCACGAAACTTGAAGATAAAGTCGCCGATAAGATGTTGAGCGATTTTTTAATTGGACTTGAGATTCAACACCTCAAAAATCAGAAAGCAGCCCTTATTAGTAAACAAAGAGCGGCAGCAACAGATG
>CATLVA010000203.1 GCA_950060715.1 uncultured Oligoflexia bacterium
AGTTGACCCTAAATCTTATAGTGGGAGTAGTTCTGGAGTCGGTGGTGCTAATCAGGGAATTGAAACTTACTACAATTTACTATTTGAAGATAATCCCTGCTTCTCTCAATTGGCACAAGGATTTTATTCTGAGATTAATGAGATAGATGATTCGCACACAATATACCGGCCTCAGATGTCTGATAAGTCAGGTGATAAAAATAATGAAGCTTTGAAGCCTGGGTGGCTGCTTAATAAAGCAAAACAATATACGCAAGGGGATCCTAATCTTGCCTTGATGTTAATTGGTGCTTGTGGACATGATGATGCTGCTGAGGCGTCTATTAACACCTCTGTAGGGAGAGAAAAAATTGAGTATGGTGAGGCACTTGCAGCGATCGATTACAGGATATCTGGATTCTTCAGAACTCTTAAATATTTTGAAACAAATAAGAATCAGGTCGGAATATCTTTTGTCAAAAAAGAGCTTGCTAAGCTCATTGAGCTAAAAAAACAAATGACACCGACATCAATCAAGGCACTTGATGTTCCTATTGTGAGAAAAAGTAGTCTTTGCCATAAACTTACTGATCAGAAAGGACTTTACTATCTACCGCAATCGCTTGGGGAAAGTGCTGATATATCAGAAGAGAGTAAAAAAGTGATTGCAAGCTATCAGGCTCCAAAAGATGGTCTATCTCGAGTGCCCGCAAAACATTATCATATTCTGGCCAGTGCCGTTATGGGTTGTAACCTCGCTCAAGAAGGAATCTCTCCTGAGCTAGCGGCAAATATTCAAAAATTTGCAGCGTGGGCCTATCGAACGATTCGAATTTCAGATAAAATCTATGAAGACATAGAGTCCTGGGATAATCTTCAAGATGCTTACTCTAAATATAGGGAGCAGTTTGCTAAAAAAACTACAGGACGTAGAGGTCGAACAAAAATAGTTTATGAACCCCATGATTCTTTAGAAGAATGGGTCTTTAAAAATACTCGCGAAGATAGTTTCCATTTTAATCAATTCGGAGTCAATATTGACTTTTACGACTTAGAATCGATTGAGGATTGGAACTACTATCAAGCTCGATTTGATGCTGCGTTGTTAATGGAAAAGCATATGCTTGGGGGAAAAATTTTAGGATTTCAATTGCCAATTACCAACCTCCGGTTAAACTTTCAGCCCTTGGGGGATATGGTAGAGCTAAATGAACTTGATAAGTTTAGGGATAAGCTCTTAAAGAGGCGTGCTGGACGAAACCGTAGAGCTGTAAATGGATGGGGCAAAGGCCGTTATGAACGTGCTGTAAACAAGGCTATGTCGTATATCGCAGACTGGGATTGGACTATGAAGCAGCATGAGATTGGCGCGCGTTTTGGGGCTCAACAATGTAAGCCCTCTCTTCTAAAGAGACCAGACGATAAAGCCTGTGAAATTCTTAGCAATCTAAAGAACAATCCTCGAACTGGTTGTATCAGAAAAACAGTTGATGGAGAGGATAGCGTACCAATTGAAATGGCAGTTAAGTTAAATAGAACTGCTGATTTTTTAGGACAAGTTTCTGAGGACATGCAGAAGAATTATCTCGATCCAAATATATCCAGTGAGCAGCAAGACGATACGACAGAAGTTAATGAGCTGTACTAGCTATATCTGTTTGAAGTTAAAACTTATTAAAATGATCCTTCAATCGATTTCCTTTTAACAAATGAAACCAAACCTTCCACATATGGGGAGTGATTGCCTGTAACATCGCATAGAATCTATTAAGCTCAACCAGAGGTTTCGGTGGAAACCAACGACATGCAACCCCAATCGTTTGAGGTGTGAGGTTATCAACGGCATGCCAATACCAGCCTGGGTTTATAAGAGCATCACCAGGTTCAAGGGTATAAGTCATTTTAGGAATGCGGTTGTAATGGGGATACTTCTTTTCAATCTCTTCAAAGGAGAGTTGGTGTAAAACATCTGAAAGAGCGTAAAAAGCATCACTTCTAAATTTGGGATAAAGCCAAGGTGTAAATTTAGGATGAATCACAGTCCATTTTTTACGACCGTATACATTCATAAAAATATTATAACCAGAAGCGCAGTGAATCCCTGAGCCAGTACCTTTTCCCCCAAGAAATAGCTGAGAGCCCACATAGATTTTTGATTTCTTAAAGATCTCTTTTACTCTGGCCATCGGTAGCATCGCTTCTAAGTCTGGATTGTTACCTAAGATATCTGAGGCGTTCATAATATACTTTCGGTTTTCTTCTCCACTAAGGATTTCAGAAGTTACTTCCTTTAATTTACCAGGGCGATGAGACACATCAAATGTCATATCTTCTTTTAAGGGACGTAACATGATTTCGTCGTCGCCATAATTTTCATGAAAATATTCTACCGTCCATTTTTGAACTGCTTGCGAATCTTTTAGAAAGCCCTTAATCACAAACGGAGTTATATTTTTATTTATCATTTTGTGAAAAGTATCACCGTTAATCTCAGAAGCCTCAAAAACAGGAATAGTTTCAATATTATTGATAATTTTCTGATTCATTAACTCAGGATAAATCCTCTTTTGATATGTTTCGTCGAAGAGGTTTTCATTCTTAGTGAGATGACGAAGTAGGGTAATTCCATAGAAAAAAGTTTGGTTAGAAAATGAAAGTTTTGGTCCAGAGTTCATATAGTAGAATATAGCGCATATACTTTTGGCATTGAAGTAGTTTTTTTATATTCTAAGACTTAAAGCTCTGATGGCTGACAGCTAATATCTGCAGTAACTGTCGACTTCTTTTGAGATGAAGCTGGATCTGCTCCATCTTTAGTTACTGAAATGATTCCCTTCAAGGTTTGGTTATTAAGATTAACTTTTACTTCTTGGTGATCAAAAAATGACTGCCATGGACCAGTCATGGCCAGGATATTAGTGGTTGCACCGCTCACGTTATATATTCGTCTGTAATAGTCAGAGGTAGAGATATATTGCTTGGCCAGAGTTCCGGTTACTGAAGCAATCTCAGAATTTGTATAGATGCAAATCTCTTCACCAGAGGCATCGCACTCATAAGCTAAATCTAGTGACACACCCTTATCATCTCCACTGTCGCTAAATACCGTATCTGACTTTTGGCAGACACTATGGGCTTGAAGAGAAAGTAGTAATAAAAAAGAAGTCGCAATCGTTTTCATAAAAATACCTGTGTTTTTTTTTGAGGCATTGTAGCGGGTTCAGTGCCAGTCGCAATGATAAGAAGCATTTTTGAAATTATTACATTATGCCAGCAAGGTATAGAGCTTGACTGATGGCCATATAAAGCGGATTATGGCGGCATCATCTGGACATAAAACAAATATGCAAAGCGACTAGTGTTCGGATTAAGTCGGCTTTCATTTCCAAAGGTTTTCTATGTCCGCTTTTAAAAGCTTAAACTTGCCTGCGCAAATTTTATCCGCAATTACTAAACAAGGTTATAAAGAACCTACTCCTATTCAAGCTAGTGCAGTTCCACTACTGATGAAGGGTGTAGACCTTATCGGAATCGCTCAAACTGGTACGGGAAAAACAGCAGCGTTTTCTTGGCCACTTATTACTAGGTTAACTCAAAGCAAAGTTAAGGCTCGTCCTAAACATGTTCGTGCTTTGATTCTCACTCCCACTCGAGAACTAGCATCCCAGATTGAAGCGAATATCAAGACCTACAGTCAGGGGATGAATCTTAAACAAGGTGTGATCTTTGGTGGGGTTGGTAAAAAAGCGCAAATTAATCTAATGAAGCAGGGGTGTGATATCTTAATTGCCACACCAGGAAGACTTCTTGATCTGATGAATGAAGGCTATGTGAAATATGAACAGTTGGAAGTCTTTATTCTCGATGAGGCTGACAGAATGCTGGATATGGGCTTTATTCATGACCTTAAAAAAATTATGAAGGTGCTTCCAGCAAAAAAGCAGACCATGCTTTTTACCGCGACTATGCCTAAGACTATAGTGGGGCTAGCAAACTCTATTTTAAAGAATCCTAAAAGAGTTGAAGTGACTCCTGAGAACTCTACTGTTGAGAAGATCGATCAGAAAGTTTTTATGGTAGATAAACTCGATAAATTAAGACTATTAAAGAATGTCCTTCAAGATAAAAGCATCAAAAGTGCTCTCGTATTTACCAGGACCAAACATGGTGCTGATCGCATCGTAAAAGAGCTTAAAAAGGTTGGAGTTGAGTCCAATGCTATTCATGGCAATAAGTCTCAAAACGCTAGAGAAAGGGCCCTTAAAAGCTTCAAAGAGGGAGAGACGAATGTCTTGGTTGCAACTGATATTGCTGCCCGTGGAATTGATATTGATAGAGTAACCCATGTTATAAACTACAACCTGCCAGAAGATGCGGAAAGTTATGTTCATAGAATTGGAAGAACAG
>CATLVA010000204.1 GCA_950060715.1 uncultured Oligoflexia bacterium
TACTTCAGGGAATTTATCGATTAGAATTTGCTCAATTTTAGTGGTCGTTGCGATGGTACTACTCAAAGAAGTACCTGTTTTTAAAACCGGTTGTATCACAAAGTCGCCTTCGTCTAATGTAGGTACAAACTCTCCACCCATAGAATTGAAGAGTATTACTGGCTCGTCTTCTTTCGTTTCCACATTATCCGAAATTTTAATCACCCAAATATCTCTACCTTCTAACGACTTACCGATAGATTTTTTTTGAGCCAAGTGGGGATAATTAGTGTGAAAGTCATTAACAATGGTAGCAATCTCTTCTGGAGTTTTGTACTTTTCGTCCGGTCCTTTGGAAACGCCTTTTACTTCCATTAACTCAACAAAAAGCCCCATCTCTTTAAGAGATCTATAATCAGAGTCAGTTAACAAAACATCAATAATTTTTTTCTCAACATCAACTCCCGCAACATCAATATCTAAATGCGATAACTCTTTCATCATGGCATTCATATTTTCAGGGAATACTGAACCTAGCATTTTCCACTGCTTTGGAAAAAATGATTTTGATTGAAACTCATTATGTGCAAGAGCTGAAACAGCAAAAGACATCATTAGAAAAATTATAATCCTCATAAATACTCCCTTCCTTAGGACAAATATCTAATAGGACATCAAAAAATGAACGATCAGTAAAAAGAAAAATGACTAAAGTGAATACTCAACTGAGTAAGTCGGTTGGATTAAGCAGCTTCTTCTTGCTTCTCGTCTTTTGGTAGAGAGAATTCGTCAGGCCACAAGTGGTGAGCCTCTTCTTGATATTCCTTAGCTTTTTTGTCGGAACCATCTTCTTTTAGCGCACCTATTAATAGACGTACGGCAAGCGGATGCTTGAAACCTTTGTTCCAAATCTCTAACCCATTTGAAATCTTGGTCGCGAGATCAAGCGAATCAAAATTGGCTAGAAAACTAGAAATTTCATAGGCTTCTTCATTTGCTGAATTCATTCTTTTTAAAAGAGCTAAAGAATCTTCGAAAAATTGATTTTCTACCAAACTTACAATCATGGCCTTTATAAATTTAGCTTCACCTGCACAGGAAACACCGACTTTATTAAATAGATCTCTTGCCCGGTCTTTCTGCCCTTTTTTCATATAGAACTTTCCAGTAACGTACATACCAGAGCAAATATAATTTATAACATCCTCTGTTCTTTGATCGAGTTGCGTAAAGATATCGTAATACATCTCCATATCTTCAAAGTTATTTGTTCTAACTGCGAGATGAACAACTTCTTTTAATCGATCAGGGTTCGCTGGGAAATACTTCGCGATATTTTTAACTACAGAGTAAGCCTCATCGTATTTTTTATCCTTAACAAAAAGTTCGTAGAGACCAACCTGACACTTAAAGTGAATATTATTGATTTCAAGACCTTTTTTATAGTCGTCTTCCGCGGCATTCATAGATTCCATCATGTACTCAGTCTGACCATGATAAAATAATGCGAGAGATGGTTTTTTATTAAGCTTCATTGCCTCTGCAAATAACTCCAAGGCAACTTCATACTTACCAGCGAATAAAGCTTCTTTACCTTTTTCGATCATTTGAACGTATTCACTCGGATGAAGCTTTCCAATTACTGTATTGACTAGAGATTTCTCTAAACTCGCCACCGTATAAGGCTTAATAATGAAAGAATCAACATCTTCCTCAGCAGCTTTTGCTACAGCTGATTGAGAAATATTTGATGTCACAAGAATTAGAACAGACTTTTTCTCTTCGGGATAAGTTGTGCGGTAATGCTTAAACAAATCAAAACCCGAACCACCATTTACCTCGTAATCAGATAGTATGAATTTTGGTTTTTTTGAATCAATAATTTCAACGGCCTCAGAGAAATGTGCAACAGAATGCACTTGATTTCTTTTTGCCCCCATATCAACAAGAGTCTTTGTGAGTCGACGTCTAGACGCAGAACTTTTATCGACGATCATAATATCGCCACTACTTAAAAAGTCTTTGAATAGTTTTTCTTTTTTGTCTTTACTCAATTCTTAATAACCCTTAGCAAGTTTCATAAAATCCATTATGGATTGTTGCCTATCTTCATACAAAGTAATGAACGTTTCATACTTTTTAGCATCTATTTCAAATAATTCGATTATTAAAGTCTCTTTACTCTCATTAAGAGCTTCAACTTCAACTACCTTACCTTTACTTTTTACTTCTATCTTCTGTCCGTTATATGTCAGTGTAACTGTTGCACCCACCTCAGTATCTACACCAAAAGCGAATGACCCCTTTGGAACCTTAACTACCAGCTCTTCCGAATAAAAGTCCTCAAATTCACAAATCATATTTACTTCATTATTTGCGCCAAGCTTTTGTGAGATAACTACTTGTAAATCACCAGACTCAAGATTGACCTCTTCCTCACGAGCAGATCCAATCATCTGTCCGGAGAAATCTGATGTAGCTCCGTCTGTTAAACCTCCACCTAGAGCATCAAAAAGTTCTTGCTCTTTTTGTGCAGCGGTAGGTTTTCCATCTATCGTTCGATCACCATGATCAACACTATGTTGATTTAGGCTATCTTTCTTTGACGCTTCCCTAGAAGCATATTCTTTTTCAAGTTCTTCTTCACGCTTACGAACTTCTTCAGCTCTTCTTTTCTTCTCATTGTAATAGTCACCGATCTCTTGCCCTTCAGCCTCGGCTTTTTCAGCAAGAGCTCTCTTTCGCTCTCTTTCTTTAGCTAAATAATCTTCGGAACCATTTTTTTCAGCAAGCTCTTGAAGCCTCTCTCTCTCTCTTTTCTTTTCATTAAAATAGTCATCAAGATCATCACTATCTTCTTTTTTCTTCTCATCTCTAAGAGCATTATCAATGACAACATCTTTGGCGTCTGCCATCGTCATACGTCTTGGGTTTAGGATTGGGTTTCCTAAATCAAGTGCATCTAAAATATCATCATCAATTCCAAGTCGCTTTTTAGCTTCAGCCAGTTCTGCTGGGCTTAGTTTATCAGCATCTGGAATGAGGTCGTTCAAGCTGGTTGCTTCTTTCGCCAAAGCTTGAACTGCAGGCGTAAGCTTTTCTAAAGCCTGCTTTTTCTTCATATGCTTAAGTATTGGCTGGCCTAGATTTAACTTATCTAAAATATCATCATCGATACCAAGCTTCTTTTTTGCTTCTTCAAGTTCAGCTGCACTTAGTTCATCTAAGTTTGGTATGAGATCATCCAGCGATTGTGCATTCTTTATTAAATCAGCCAAACTTGCGTCTAATTGCTCTAGCGCTAGCTTCTGTTCATTTAGTTCTGCAAGAGGCTTAGCTAAATCAAGTTCATCTAAAAGACCATCTGGTAAACCTAATTCATCAAGTGCTGCCTTCAATTCATCTGCACTCAGTTTGTCAGCGTTAGGAATCAAATCATCTAAACTCTGTGCATTTTCAAGTTTCTCTTTAAGCGCTGGATCTAGTTGATCTCCCGCTTTATCTATTGCCTGCTTCAAACTCGCCGGGTCTAGTTTTACAGCTTTTGGATCAAGTTGACCTGGTTTAGGCTGTTGATCTAATCTACCCTCGAGAGGTCTATCGCCATAATGATCTGCTCGAGATCCTTTTCCTCCCAGAGGATTGTCACCATATCTGTCTGCAGGAGAACCTTTTCCATCAACTGGGTTCCCCATAGCATCTGTTGCAGCTTTTCCTGAAAGTGGATCGTCTCCATAATGATCAGCAGCTGAGCCTTTCCCACCGAGAGGATTATCGCCATATCTGTCGGCTGGCGCGCCCTTTCCATCGATCGGATTTCCAAGAGCATCTGTAGCCGCTTTACCTGAAAGTGGATCATCTCCATAATGGTCGGCAGCTGAACCTTTACCTCCGAGAGGATCATCACCATAGTGGTCGGCAGCTGAACCTTTACCTCCGAGAGGATCATCTCCATATCTATCTGCAGGAGAACCTTTTCCATCAATCGGATTCCCCATAGCATCTGTAGCTGCTTTTTCTGAAAGTGGATCATCTCCATATCTATCTGCTGCGGAGCCTTTTCCCTCAATTGGATTTCCTAAAGCATCTGTTGCTGCTTTACCTGAGAGAGGATCATCCCCATAACTATCAGTTGCGGAACTTTTTCCTGAAAGTGGATCATCTCCGTATCTATCTGCTGCAGAGCCTTTACCATCAATAGGATTTCCGAGAGCATCTGTAGCCGCTTTACCAGAGAGAGGGTCATCTCCATAACTGTCAGCAGCAGAACCTTTCCCTGAAAGTGGATCATCTCCATACCTATCTGCTGCAGAACCTTTGCCTTCAATTGGATTTCCAAGAGCATCTGTAGCCGCTTTACCTGAAAGTGGATCATCTCCATATCTGTCGGC
>CATLVA010000205.1 GCA_950060715.1 uncultured Oligoflexia bacterium
TAGAATAGTCCAAGAAGCAAAATCCTACGATCGTCTAGAAGACATTGAAAAACTAGTTGAAGGCCAAACAAGTCTTGCCGTTATCCCGGTTCAGCCTCTTTATGTGGCGATCACCAGCGCTGGCTCCGATCAGGTAGCAGAAGTCCTTCCAAGGATGTCAAAACCTCAGCGACAGGCCATGCTCGATTTGGACTTATGGAAAAAGGATGAGGTTGATTATAATAGCTTTGATTTTTGGATTGAATCCTACGCGAAGGTAAAAGAGCCGGAAATAATTGAAGATTTTGTATCTGCTGAAGATTTTGCGCTTTATTTGAGGTCTAGGGTCAATGTTTACACTTTTGATGTTGAGGACCCGGAATATCCTGATCATGACTTTTATTTTTTAACTGATGACTCTCTACTCTTGATTGAGTATGGAGAAGATTATCCTAATCCTAATGAACTTAAATACCTGATTCGCCATTTATACGACAAAATGGGGGTGGAGAAAGCCTATGCCCATTTATTTAAAATTGTTAATGACTCACATCTTGAACTTGAAGAGGCGCAGTATCAGGCAAAAAAGGAGCGTCTAAAAGACTACGGATTTGTGGACTATTTTGATGCGATGGAAAGTCTTGTGGATTTTCCAAGCTACCCTGCAATGGATCGGTTTATTAATGAACGCAAGGCCGTTACCGCAGAGGTTAGTAAACTTTCTCAAAATCAAAGCCTTCATCACTCAGCAGTAACAGGCTTTAATGAGGATCAAGATATTTTGATGGATGAGCTTGCAAAGGTAGAAGATGAAAAGAGACAGGCTTACCTTCACTTCACATTTGTCAGGTTAGTGAACTCCGCTATAACCCTTAAGGATGCCCTGAAGGGAGGACGGATTGAGCTTAATAGAGTGAGTAAATCGACTCGAATGTATCTCAATTTAGGTCTTGAATATATTCGAACAAAAAGAGAGGGAAGTCTTTTTGATGATTTTGATTTCTTTGATGTCTTTAGAGTCGGTCGTACATTAATTTCACTTGAACAAAGAAAGCTTAAAAAGAATTTACGAATTCATCAATTTGATACTGACGAAAATGAAGGTTTTTTAGGAACATGGTGGGGTAGTTTTGTTGATCAATCGCTAAGCGAATATCCTAAGGTTAAAAACTTTGGGGCAGCACTTCATGCACAAGAAGTGAAAAATCTGAGCATTTATTATTTCTGGAAGTCATTAAATAAACAACTGGTAGACTCGCTCCCATTTGCAGGGGAGTTTTTTAAAGTTTTTACTAAACTTAAAGAGGATGGACATCTTCATAATGATTTCTATCTTAACTACGATATCGAGCAAATTGATTTCGAAGCCATTATCTTGTCTAGTTTTGTATCCTTCACCTTGAACCAAAACTTGGATGAAAGCACTATGAATAAAATGGGAATAACGATATCTGAATTTAAGCAGTTTTTGGAAATTCTCTTTAAAAGAACCCAAGAAGAGTATTTCCTTTTAAATTTTGAAGATCAAAAAATGCAAGAATCTATCATAAGCTTTAATACCAAATACGGTTTGGGAAAAATTGAAGGATTTGATAAGTATATCTATGGTCTTCTAACTGAGCATCTTGCTGGTTATAATTTTGATGAGCTAGAAGACGAGGAGTATAAGCATATTGGTGGCCCAATATTCTTAAATACCTTAGTGAAAAACTAATTTCTAAAATGCGTCCTTAGAATTTCATCGATATTTTTTTTGAGGCTTCTGCCTTCTTCAAAGAGCGAGTTCGCAACCTTCTGGCGTTTATCAAAAAGCTGTGCATTAGCTTTTTGGCGGATTTGATTGTATTGCTCAAAATGCTTAAGCATAAAAACTTTTTCTTCAAAGAAGTCCACGAGATTGCCCATTCGAGAACTTTCCCTTTCCAAAAATGTGGCCATCTCATGACCGACTTGCCGTTTATCATTCACTGGTTTTTGCTTTGGTTCCTGATCAATAAAATCTCTGAAACCAATTAAGTCATCATCTGGCTTTTTAGTGCTCATTAGTATCCATCCCAAATTTCAAGCTCTGCAAATAAATGATCAAGATAATCTATTTCACTTTGAATTTTTGCAAGCTCCCGGTGGTTGTCTGCGTATTTAGAAATAGTGTCTAGGGCTTCAAACATATTTATATTGCGAAAGTTTTTTTGTTGCAGCTCTATTCTATTCATCAAATTTGTTTCTTTGTGATTGAGTGGCCTCTCTTTCACTTTAAAAAACTTTGGAAGTTGATCTTCACTGTTAATTAGACTGACTTCCTTAAAAGGTGAACTCTTAACCGTAGTAAGGACATAGGGAGGGTAAGGGAATAGCTTCTGAGGGCGATCCTGAAAATACTTTCCTATAACCTGAATACAAGCTTCCTGTTGACTAGGTAGTTTGTGAAGAGAAAGAATATGAGGTCTAGATCGAAAGTCCAATTGATCTAGCTGAGCTATTAATAGATCAGGCTCACTTGAGTTAAGGGTAATTTTTTTAAAACTTGGAAACGCCATTTAATCACTTCTCTTTAGTCTCTATTATAGTTAAAATAGGTGAAGAGGTAAAATGAATGCTTGATAGGTATAGTTTACAAAGAGTGCCTGATCAAATCTCTCAACTGTGTAACGTTTGGGTTAAGGGAAAAAGACAGTCTTATTTAGAACTTTGTCAGATCTTGGAAAACGATGAGTTTCTAAGTATCTATTTGCGTAGGTTATTTAAGGACCACCTCATTAAGGGGGGAACTATGACCCTTATCAATTCATTAGGTTGGGAGGGAACTAGAAATCGTCTCGCAGAAGCTTTTTTACACCAATTTAAATACCGCAAATTTCCGCATAAAATCGATGAACTAGATCTCGTTCAAGATACTTTGGATTTTGAAAAACGTTTTAATTTTTTATTCTCTACAGGAAATCAGAGAGTGTTTTTGTTAGGGCAGTTTTTGAACCAAGCGAATCTTTTTCTGGAAGAACAAGAAGACTCAATTCTTATACCTCTAGAGGTTGATGATATTTTAGTGACAAAAAATAATAAATCCAGTCAACCTGATTGGTTAATTATTATTGTTTGGGGACTCGTTGAGATGCTAGGTGCTGAACATGCTAAAGAAATTTTTCAACGATCTAAAGGACATTGGCGAGAAATTGAAAATGAATTGAATGAAACTCAAATAAAGAAACTGTTTTCTCATATGCTTGTTTATGGACACGCGATTGGGGATGAAAATTTCTTTTTAACGGAGAAAGTTTAAGTGGATAACTCTATTTGGAAACTATTAGAAGATTTGAAACCAAAAAAAGGTGTTACAGAAGTAATTATAAATGCTCCTGATAATGTGTATATTGAGAAAGAAGGGGATTTGATTCGGTTGAATGTTGAGTTGAATGCCAATCACTTCGAACCTTTCTGCCAAGAAGTGGCCAAGCAGAATCAAGTTCATTTTGGAATAGAAAACCCGATCGTAGATGGTTCTCTACCAGATGGTAGCCGTATCAATATTATTTCTTCTCGGTACACAGATAAATTTCCCGCGATCACAATTAGAAAATACTTAAAAAATATTCGAAATTTTGATGAGCTAGACGGTAAGTTTCTCATCTCTAGTAAATGGATTAAATTATTTCGCGCTCTTGTTGAGTCGAGGTCAAATATTATCGTGTCTGGAGGTACCGGTGTTGGTAAAACGACATTTTTGAACCTCATGCTAAATGAGCTTTCACCTCTTGATAGGGTTATCACTATCGAAGATACAAAAGAATTGAGCTTCAAAAGTCCCAATACCGTTAGATTGTTTACCGCAAATATGAATGCTGGGTTAGCAAATCCACTGCAAGTGCGTGACCTAGTGAAGAACACTTTAAGAATGAGGCCGGACAGGATCATTATAGGAGAGGGAAGGGGAGCAGAAGCTTTCGATCTCCTCCAAGCAATGAATACCGGCCATGATGGAAGTATGTGTACAGTGCATGCGAATTCTTCTGTTGAAGCTTTAAGTAGAATAGAAAATTTATTTTTGTTTGCAGGATTTGAAGTTCCTCAAAAAGCTGTGCGAAAGCAAATTTCTACAGCTGTTGATTATATAATTCAGCTTGATTGCAATGAGCGAGGCGAGAGGATCGTTTCTGAGGTCGTGGAGATCACCAAGATGGAAGGGGAGATCATCACTAGTAATCGGATTGGGATTCGAGGAGATAACGGCCTAGAGTTCACAGGAGTAGTCCCTGTGAGCATGAAAAAGCTCATGCCCGCAGGAATTGCGCCTGATTTTTTTGTTGATATTTAGTATAGAAAATTATTGTGGATGTACTCAACAGCTTTACGCACATTTTCTTGAGGAGTGTGTTGAAGGACTCCGTGACCTAG
>CATLVA010000206.1 GCA_950060715.1 uncultured Oligoflexia bacterium
TTATTGGTAGTCCCATCCCAGTCAAAACGGTGGCTAACCGCACTAACAGACCTAATCGTTCTACTAGTACCTGCGAAGTTCAATACTCCAGTAACTTGATAATTATGGGTATTTAGAATCGGATTTGCCATTACTGGAAAAGCTGTACTTAAAACATAACCGTCAATTGAATCGTCATTGTATAAATATTCAACAAAGGTACCTTTCACTGTATTTCCATTAGTCAGTACAATAGTTGCCTCAGACATAGAGACGGCTTTTACCGATCGACCATCTAAATTCAGCATAGCCTTGTACATGGTTGCATCACGATCAAAACGAGTTGAATCATAATCAAAACCATTCCCTGAGATACCAACCGCAAGATCAAAGTCGATCGTATCTGAGGTTCTATTTCTAACGACCTTATATTCACCATTATTGATGACATTATAAAGTTGTGAGTTATTCGGTTGATTATAGTATGAACCACCAGAGTTACAGTCGTCACTTGCATACCATAAGAAGTAAAAACAAACCCCGAAGTCAAAGTCGAAATCAACATCGTAATCGTAGTATGATGTGGCACCATAATCTTTTCCAACGTGATAAACTACATCATTTTCATTCAGGCCTTCATGAACTCCCATTCGATCGAATGCGCTTCGAAGGTCAGAAACAGATCCATACACTGAACCCGAACTTGAAATTCCAGTATTGCCATTATTGGAATTACTACTTGATGAACTACCGCCGGAACTCGCGTTATCCTTTCCACAGGAAGCGAGGGCAAAAGCTAAGGAGCCCACCATAATCATGTTAAATAAAGTTTTCATGTCTCTCTCCTACAAGAAAATAAATTTATGCAGGTTTTATACTGCATGAATGATGCCAAGATCACTGAATGTGATTCAGGGTACTTCTAGTAAAGAGGCCGTATAGAATTTTTAGAGGTGTCTAAAGAATAGACACCTTTGTGTAAGATTAATCGACAATAAATCCACAATTATTAATCGAGCCATTTGGGCGTATCGACTGGCAAGGGCTTCGAAGGTCATAATTTTCAATATACTCGCAATTTCCTAAGGTGTTATCCGGGCGAGTTGAGTAACATAAGTTTTTTAAATCATAATCACTTATATAGTCACAATTATATTGAGTATTTTTTTTCCTAATAGAAACGCACAGGTTTCTGAGGTCGTAATCACTTATATAGTCACAATAAAACTGATTCGAGTCAGGGCGAGTTGAATTGCAAAGATTACTCAGATCTGAGTCAGCAATATGTCCACAATAATTTAGACTGCTTCCAGGTCGAACAGAGTAGCATAGCTGCTGTAAGTCTCCGGCATAACTAGCAATACTTCCCAAAATAAGTAGCCCTATTATAAGTGACTTAAACATATAAAACTCCTGATTAATCTATATGCGTCCATTTTCTACAAATTTTAGAAAGAAAACAATTTGAGTTGAAGCATTTACAGCATAGAAATTAACAGCGTTTAAAACTTAAACAATTTCCATTAGCTCAAATACCCTATATCAGGAAATTTCACTGGCACTGGAATTGCAAAACTTATAAATATGCAAAATTTAAAACTAATAGCTATTTTATTCCTTATCAGCTCTTCCGCGTATTCTAATGATGAGCAAAATTTCCTTGAGAGAATTGGAACTCGCATCGGAAACTTCACCTATAGTCTTCTTAACAAAGAAGTGGATCTAGAACCGAGGTCAAGAAGTGAGGTTTTAAATCTAGGCTGTGACGAAAAACGCCAGGTCGTTAAAGATGTCGAAGTGATCATTGAAAAAGTAACTGATCGTTTTTTGTTTGAGCCTGGTGAAAAATTTAATGAATACCGCGATCGCAATAATCAACTCCTGATAGCTCAAGATCTGGATAGTCATATTAAACTTAAGTATATTTATTGCCTAGATATAGGTGTAAGCCCGGTAACCGATATTTCGCTATCTCGAATATTCAATAAAGAAATGGAAGAACATCAAGTGGAAAGTGTTCGCCTTATAAAAGCTGATGGTAATTCAGACTTAAATTTATTTCAAAAAAAAGACTATAGAGACTCGGCTAATGCTCCATCAGAATAAGATTTAAAGGCCACTTTAAACTCCATTAAAAGAGGCTGTTCAATAATTCTTTCTTTTGAAAAAATCTCTTGTGCATTAGCTTCAATATAGTTGGCCATATCCCTATATCCCTGAGTAGGAAATCTTGCTGCCTCAGGCTTATGAAGCTCCGCTATAGCATTTTTTAGACCTTGGACTTCACCGTCATCTTCAAATTTTGCAAACTCTTCAAAAATATAACGCCAATTTGGCCCAATATATTTTACGAGTTTGTACTCACCATTTGTATAGCGAAGAGAATATTCATTTTTTTCATCTTGGAAAGCAGCTTTCTCTAACATTTCAATTCCAGTCAAATCAAAGCTTAATTTTAAAGGCTTTCCATCTGCCACATTGTATAAGAAACCACGATGAGAAATTTCTTCATCTTCATTATCATTGCATTGGTTTGTCGTAAATTTTTCAGCAATAACTAAATGCCACACAGCTTTTGTATCTATAAGTAGATTAAGTTCTTCAATTTGTGATTCAAAAACTGGCTCACCACATTCCGCACTTCCAAAGACTTGTGATTTATGAATAAGAGTAGGAGTATCACCTTTAAGAGAATAAATTTCCTCTTGAAACTTAAACTCTTCAAATTGATTTTTTAAGACACAGAGTTTATGTGAAAACATTTCTAGCTCTCTAAACCGATTGCCTGCGGCCAGTTTTTGGCATGCACTCTGAATAGGTTTGGTATCAATATTTACTTTAGTCTCAGCTATTTCTTTTTTAGGACTACAAGAAACAAGTAATATTATGAGTGCTAAAAATTTCATCTATACTCCTATCGGGTGCCAAACAGTTTTCTGCTCAACAAAAGCAGTTATCAATTCTAGTGATCTCGAGTTTTTATTCAATCCAATGATTCTTTTCATATTATCAATAGATCTGGAGCGCATATCAAAATAAATTGTCTCATTTTCATTTTGAAAACTAATCGAATTAACTTCCATATGTTCAGCAATAACCGTAGCTAGATCTTCAACCTTCCCAGAAAGAAGATTAACGACTCCACCAGGTAAATCAGATGTATGAAAAATCTCGCCTAAAATGGATACAAAAATTGAACTCTCCGGAGACAGGACTGCAACGACAGAGTTTCCACCACATATAATAGAACAAATATTGTCTACAATTTGAGACAGATTGAATTTTTCGGAAGTTACTAAACTTACAACCCCTACTGCTTCTGGGGCAGTAAAATTATGATAAGGACCCGCAACAGGATTTAATCCACCCATTACTTGTTGGTACTTATCACACCAGCCTGCATAGTATACAAAAGTATCAACCGCTTTTTGAACTTCCTCTCCGACATTGGCTTCTTCAACCAACTCAGATGCCATCATTAAGTTCATCAATTCTGTCTCACGACCTTGGGTCATCTCCGCCATTCGGTATAATATTTGAGAGCGATTATAAGAGCTTTTTGCGGCCCAAACAGACTGTGCCGTTTTTGCACTGGTCACAGCATTTCGAAAATCTTTTTTTGAAGCCACGCAAACGCGAGCAAGCTCCTCCCCTTCAACAATATAAGGGACAGTCGCACCAGATTCTGAACGAATAAAAGCACCACCAGCAAACATTTTTATAGTCTTTAAAACATCCATTACTTCACCTCCAAATAAGGAAGAAGTCCATGTCTTCCACCTTCACGGCCATATCCGCTTTCTTTAAATCCACCAAACGGTGAAGCTGCGTCAAACTTATTATAAGTATTTGCCCAGATCACTCCCGCTTTAAGCTTAGAAGCAACTTCATGTACCTTAGATCCTTTTTCAGACCAGATACCTGCGGCGAGACCATAGTTGGTGTCATTGGCCTTAGTGATAGCCTCATCCGGAGTTCTAAAAGTTGAAATACTTAATACAGGTCCAAAAACTTCTTCTCTTGAAATTGTACTTGAAGCCGATTGATCCACAAAAAAGCATGGAGCGAAAAAATTTCCTCTTGGTGGTAATTCTGATTCTACCTGCCAAAATTCTCCACCTTCTTTTTGTCCTTGCTTTACTAGGTCTTTAATTTTTTTCAATTGATCTTTAGAGTTTATAGCCCCAAGGTCAGTATTTTTATCTAGAGGGTCTCCAACTCTAATTTGCTTCATTCTCTTTTTAAGTTTTTTGATCACAACATCCTTGATTGATTCCTCAACTAGAAGTCGAGAACCAGCACAACAGACATGGCCTTGATTAAAAAAGATTCCCGATACAATTCCCTCTACGGCT
>CATLVA010000207.1 GCA_950060715.1 uncultured Oligoflexia bacterium
CAAAACAGATGAAGTGCTAAAAAAAAACTCATGTAAAACAATTTATTGGAAAACATTTGTTTATACATCAATCCTTGGTGTCTTCTTTTTTGGGTTTATTTATTTTCTTACTCTTAAACCACTTCGAGCGATAAAGCTGCAAGCAGATGAAGTGATGAGAGGAAAGAGGAAGGAGATCACAAGTGAATACCTTTTTGAGGAAATTCATGGCATCAGGTCAACGATGAATACGGTAATTCAGAAAAACCGAGAATTGATGAATGAGGATATGGGAGACTTCGCTGAAGTTGAAGAAGATACCTCTTATGTGGCCACCTTAAACGAAATAATGATGGGTATGAACTCCGCCGCCTTGGTTTTAAACTCTGAAAAGAACATAGAACACGTCAATGAGTTGGCAGGAGATTTGACTGGAATGAGAGAAAGCCTTGTTAAGGGCTCGAATATACTAGACGCCGCTACCAACGAAGGTATTGCTGGTACAATATTAAAACTATGTGATGATTCTGCTAATAATAACGGAACCCATCAGCACGATTTTTACGAGCTTGAAGGTGAATCTTATCAGATCAGCGTTTCATCACTTATTGGTAAAGATGGTTTTGCTAAAGCCTTCTTCGTTACGTTTGTAAAGGAACTGTAAGACTTGGCCGCTGCTGTTCAAATTTTCAATCACTTCGATACGCCAAAAGAGCCAGGGGTATACTATCGTCTTATTTGCCTAACGGGTAAAAATAAAGGAAAGGCATACTTTATTACTGGTAATCGTGTTGTTATGGGAAGATCTGACGAAGTGGACGTTACTGTTCTTGATATGAAATCCTCACGAGAGCATGCAGAAATTGTTAATCTCGGTAAATCATTTGTCCTGACTGACCTTGGTTCTCAAAATGGAATCATAGTTAACGACCTCAAAGTAAAACAGCATACGTTATCTAATGGCGATAAAATCATAATTGGAAAAACAGTCTTCAAATTCTCCAGGGTAGAAGTCAAAGATGACCGTCCGTTAATAGAACGAAAAAGACGAGAACTGGACGAAGAAGATGTACCAAATGAAGAATCAGCTCCTGATAATAAAGAGCTGACTCGGGGATTGATTATTATTATCGTCGTGGCACTAGGGGCACTACTTTTAACTGATCCAGGTGGAGGTACCAAGTCCGCAAAGAAAAGAATCATCGATAGAGGCGTCAAAGAATTTGCTGGAAATAAAGAGCTGGAAGATGCGAGAAAACAAAGAGACGAACTCGCAAAGAAAAATCGTGAACGTTTGGAAGTATATTTTAAAAGAGGCCTTCGTGAATTTAGAGAAGGTAACTATTTTAGAGCCAAGCAAGAATTTGAAGCAGCCGCTCAATGGAATCCAAATGACTTAGATGCAAGAAACTACCTTCGTCAAACAAACGAAAAAATCAACGAAACTATAGAGGCTTATTTCACAAAGGCGACCAGAGAAGCGGACGCTGTTAAGTACAGAGAAGCTGCTGTCGCCTATTGCAATATTGTTAAGTACCTCAGTCGAAATAAAGATGATTCTAGGTATAAAAGAGCTGTTGATGGAATCCGTGACCTGGAAAAAAAGATGGCGCTAGAAGAAGGTGAGTTTGAATGTGTTCCTGGAGGTGATATCAAATGATGATCTCTGTTAAGCAACACAGTCAAATTATTTATGACATTAACATTGTTGATGAAGACTTAAATAATGGAGTGGAGATTCTTATCGGGAGAGAAGAAGATTGTCACATCCAATTAGATTCATACTTAGTTTCAAGATACCACGCCAAAATTTTGTTAGTACCTGAAGGTGTCGTCCTTGAAGTCACTTCTGAGTATGGAGGAGTTTACCTTCGTGGCGGAAGTATTCAAAGGGCCGTGCTTAATGAGGGTGATAAAATATCCATTTCAGATTTTGAATTAGTTGTCTCTAGCCTTCCTCTTTCACAGTCTACTGTGTCCGATGCGCCAGATGAAGATTTTTCAGCAACTGAGATGATTGAGAAAATAAACGATGAAACTGTCCAGATTCCAGCTGAGCTAGAAGAGATGATGGACGAATTTGCAGACGTTGCAGAAACAGCGCCAGAAGAAGAACTTGAAGATGCCACGGAAATGTTTGCAGAAGAGCCAATTGAAGGGATTGATAATTTAGACCAAGACCTTTCACCAGTTGAGGATGATGATTTTCTAGGTGGAGGCTTAGATGATGAGTTTGGTTCTGATAATCTAGGTTCAGATGACCTCGGTGAAGAATTAGATCATGATTTGGATAATGAGCCTCTAGGTGGTGATGATCTTGGAATTGAAAATCTTGACTCAGAAGAATCAAACGAGGAACTCTCAGCGGACACAGATGGATTTGCTGACGACGGTTTCAATCAAGATGATTCTTTTGGGGATGATGGATTTGGTAACGACGGTTTTGGAGATGACGGCTTTGGAGATGAGGGCAATGACGGCTTTGGTGGTATGGGAGGTGATGACTCCGGTGCGACACAAGTCTTTCAATCCTTTGCGAAGTTTAGTCTAAAAATTTTTGGTGAGTATGCACCATTTGATTCTTACCTACTTGAAGATAGCGAAACCAAAATAGGACGGGACCCTGAAACCTGCCAAATTGTATTAAACGATCCGGAAGTTTCAAAAGTTCATGCAGTTATCAAAAAGACTTTAGTAAATTGTATCCTTGAGGACAAAGAATCCTCTAACGGAATTATCTATAACGGAGAACGTGTTCAAAAAGCCGAACTTCTCAATGGAGATGAATTTATCATTGGAGATACAACTTTTACGGTAGTCGTTAAATCAGATATTATCGAAGCTGAGCGTGACGCTCTTATGCCAGTTCCAGAAGGGCAAGAAGTTGAGATTGAAGAGATCATCGAAGAAGAAGTCGATTTTGATGAGTTCGAAGGTGGTGAAGGTTTTGGTGAAGAGGTTGTTGAAGAGAAAAGCCTTTTAAAACGTATTTGGAAAGACAAAAGAAAACGAACCTATCTTATTGCAGGAGTTTTGATCGGAGTACTGCTATTTCTATTATCTGAGGACCCTAAACCGTCTCAACCAGTGGTCACTGAACAGCCTAAAAAAGAGGAAAACAAAAAAGACGAGAAAAAATATTCTGCTGAAACGTTAGAGCTTTTAGAGCAAAATTATCAATTAGCACTTGCACGTTTTGGAGAAAGTGATTTTTCTCAGGCCAAACTTTTTATTGATACAGTTCAGGGGATTGATCCTGAGTATCGCGATACCCAATCACTAGTAAAAGCTATTGATGAAGGCCTTGCTGAACAAAAGAGAATTGAGGAAGAAAAGAAGCGAGTTGAAGAAAGGTTAGCAAAACAAATTAAAGTGAAAGGTCTTGTTGAACGTGCCAGAAAAGCCGTCGATGAAAGAAATGCGATGGTGGCCAGAAATCTTTTTAATGAGATATCAAAGCTAGATCCGGAAAACTTAGATGTTCCTCCAATGAAGATCGAACTCGAAGCATGGGAGCAAGATGAGCAACGTAAAAAAGATGAGGAAGCACGTAAAAAAGCTTTACGTCAGGCGATGGTTGAAAAATTGAAACCAGGTAAAACCGCTTATATTCAAGAAGACTGGTATCAAGCTTCAGAGAAATTAGAGAAATTTATTAAGCTTAAAGATATTGATGAAGACCTTCTTAAAGAAGCTTCCCGTATGCTTAAAGACTCAAGAGATCGATTGATCGGCATGCTCAATCCTCTTCTTAGTAAAGCGCGCTCTTTTAAAGAGGGACAAGATTTGAAGCAAGCTTATGAGACCTACGGAGAAGTACTAAAACTTGATCCAACCAATGAAGAAGCTCTAAACGAGCGAGATGCGATTTTTACGGAACTGAATAACCGATCGAAGAAGATATACCGTGAAGCATTGGTGGCTGAATCATTAAGCTTATTTTCTAAGGCCAAAGAGAAGCTACAAGAAGTTCAACAGATTTCACCAATAAATAGCGAGTACTATAAAAAAGCAACAGATAAACTAAAGAGCTACTTGGAGTAGAAATGCAGTTAAAGAACTTTTCAGCTGAAACCCACCAAGGTCCATTTTTAAATATCAATGAAGATGGATATGATTTTGACCTCGATCAAGAACTCTATATGATCTTTGATGGTTTTGGAGGAAATGGCGTTGGTGACAGAATTGTTGGGGAACTAAAAACAGATATCAAAAAATTTTTTCAAAACTTTGTTGCCGATAGAAACGCCACACTACCATTTTTCTTTTCTCCTAAATTTACGATTGAAGGAAATGCTCTCATTAATTCTGCACTTTTTTCTCACGAAAAACTTTTTAAATCCAAT
>CATLVA010000208.1 GCA_950060715.1 uncultured Oligoflexia bacterium
TCACTGACGTCGTTGATTCTGAAAAAGAGGGCGATGAAATCTTCGCTTTATCGATAGCAGAAGATGGATTTGTAGAGTTTCTGGCCTTCCAAGAGTAGGCTAAATTCTTAAGGCGAGCTATCCGATAAGTTCAATATGAAATATTGGATAGTCGTATTCTGCTATATTTTTACTTCAGCAGCCTACGCAGGTAAAAATTTATTCTGCTCAGAGGTCTTTGATCCCCAAAGATTTTTAGCTGATGAAATTTACTTTGATCCTTTGACAAATTTTAAGAAAGTGAATCCTGAGGAAGTTGAGTCTTGGGAATATTTAAAAGAATGGGCGATTGATTCAGAGCTCAGAATCTATTTACGAACACAAACAGCTTATAAATATGGTCTTCCGGCAAAGGGAGAAAATTTTGAAAGAATTATAGCTGAATTTAAGAAATACAAAGCTGAAAAACCAAGTTTTTTTAGTTTCTCTTTTTATCACGCTAAGCAATGGCCAAGAAGAGGAAAATTAATCAAAGAATATTTTGTTCAGTATGGGATCGATTTAAAAAAGAATCCTCTTAGATTTATTTGGGCACCTCATGATCCTGCAACTTTTGCAGACCAAACTTTGCTGCATAAACTTTATGATTGGCCTTCTCATTATTTAACTCATCCACTAGCGGAAGTAACAAAGTCCTATAGGCAATTATCTATTTTCGGAAATCTAATAGTGTTTTCTGGAATTATGGGTGGGGTTTCATATTATCAGTTAAAAAATTACCAAGAAAGAATAGGTAAACTAAGAGAGCTGATTCTTAACGATCCTAGGTTTAAGGCTATTTCAGAGCAGCTTTCAGCTGGCTATATAACTTTTGCTGAAGGGGTTGAGCAAGCTTCGGAACTAGAAAAAGAGCTCCAACAAATCGATAGCGTTGAAAGCTTAGCGCAATCCAAAATTTGGGAGCCAATGAAGAAACTAAAAGATAAAGGCTTCTTTAAGACCGAAGAGCAATACGAAGAATTTCTTAGCGAGTACTATTCCTTTTATCAGGGTCATATTAACCTTGAAGGTTTGAAGTCAAAGATCAATGAAAGAGTTTTGGGGCTTGGTTATACAGTTAAAGAATTTTCTATCTTAACTGGTTTTGGAACATACTTGCCATCAGATACCCAAGTTCACATTGCAGATGCAACAAAAGAAGAGGATAAGCTTATCGAGTATTATGTGGATCTTGGTTTACAAGATTCTACTGAAATGCACAGAGTGGCCCTTTTAAATAAGTTTAGAAAAGAAAAAAGTCCAAAGCTTGTGCGAGTTGGATACCTAGCTGATGAATTCAAACTAAAATCTAATGATCGTGATAGTTTGATGAATGCCACGAAAAAACTTTTATTAGAAAGTAGTGTGGATGATTGGAATGAAAATCTACATGAACTAGACGCATTAGTTACTGACCTTAAACTTCCGCCCCAGGCAACTTTTTATTTAATGGATAGTTTTCTTCCGGAACAACAACTTGAAAATGAAATCGAACTTGATAGAAAAAATGAAATCAAAACAACTTCGAAGTCTAAACTTTTGGCTTATACACTTGCTAGACCTCATTTAAGTGCTCATTATAATTTTTACGAGCATCAGGGTGAGGTCGTTCGTTTGACGGGGCTTATGGGAAATATTCAAATGGGTCAGAAACTTCGAGAAATATTTGCAGAGTCTTTTCCTAAAGATAAGGCTGTTCTCTATCAAAGGCTAGAGGAAGAAGGAATGTTTCCGGAAGTTACCCAAAGTACAGAGCTTCCTATAGAGCTAAAGCAAATCCTGCTTCAAAAGCAAGTCGCGTATGAACTCTTTATCGAGCAGCGACTTTATAAAAATGAAGATCCTATTCAAAATTACCAAGAAGCTGCTGAGATAAATAAACGATTTCTCGCTAGTATTGAGTTATAGTTTTAGATTAACTAAATATCTCCTGATACTATTGTATGTATTGCCTCAAGAGAAAAATATACAGCAACGGCTGAGCCTAGTACCTTGCGCCCTTTCAAATCAGTTTTCCCAACTTTGATAGAGTAAGTGGCTACGTTATTATTGGCCAGTTTCTGAAGGGATCTTTCGAGCTCTTCTTTAGTCATATTTTTAAAAGCTTTTGTTTGCATGCCTCTATCAGTTATAACGAGTACGACCCTTTGGCTTCCCGTGATACCTTTGGCTCCAACCGAGTCTAGGACTTCGTCAATTTGGGTGTTATTTAATAGCCTGGGCTTAAGTCCGTCATATACAGTTTTAGCATTGATCATCTGTCTGTGAAGCATTTGATTGGAAATTGCATCACTATAGCGTAGACCTGGTAGAACGAGAGTTGCTCCAAGCTTAAAAGCCATAAGCATGCTTTGACCTACAGGGGGTTCCGAGTCAACTTCCATGTAACTATTTATTTTAACCGGAGCAAAAACTGTATCTGCGAATTCATCAAACTGCTCACTTAATGTTGGTGGCACTTCGTTTGCGACTGCACTAAAACAAAGAGTAGCTATGGCTGCGATGCTAATTAGTTTTTTCATTTTTAATCCTTTTATTATCTTCTTAAAATTCATCACGATAGAAAGAATGGAACATGTCGAGTGTTAGGTATACGACCACGGCACTTCCAGCTACACGCAGACCATGCATTTGTACATTTCCAAGTTTTGCGTTATGTAGCTTGATATTGTTATTGGCCATAGCCTGTAATGCTCTTTCTAGTTCTTCCTTAGTAACTTCTTTCGCCATAGTTGCTTCGGTATGTAGAATAGAAGTTGCTGGAGGAGCTGGGCGGCTCACATCCTGAACAAATTGATCAACACTCTCTGAGCTTAGAACTTTCTGATTTATCTGCTGATCGATATGTGTAGTTGTAACTTTGGTTGGGGTTTGGATATTAACCTTTCCAATTTTTTGACTTATGTATACAGTCGAAGTTGTTGTGTGCCGACTATACTCCAGGCTGTCTAGTACAAGATATAAACGTCTATTACCTTGGATTCCGGCATTTTCAACTTTGGCTAAAATAGAATCGATATCTTCGTTAGAAATTACTCTGGCGGTTGCATTCTCTACGATTGACTTTGATTGAACAATCTTTTTATGGAATTCACTCTCTCCATACGCATATACAAACCAGCCGGTACCTGCGATCATCGTACCAAAAACTTTCAAAAGTGATTCTCCATCTCTAAAGTCAATTTTTTCGTCTGTGTACGTAGAAATCTTAACGGGTGCAAAAACAAAGTCTCCCACTTTATCTATCTTTTCTTTGAGCTGGCTTTCTTCACTGGCCAGAGCATTAAAAGTCAGAAGGCCAACACACATCAATTTTAGCAAATTTTTCATTTCTATTTCCTTATTATCTTCTTAAAATTCATCACGATAGAAAGAATGGATCATGTCTAGCGTTATGTAGACAACAACAGCACTCCCTACTACATGAAGACTGTGCATTTTCACATATTTTTCGTTGAGAGAGAGTGAGCAAGGTCGAGAACAAGATAAACCGCAAGAGTTGACCCCCCAACTTTTAAAGCACTTGTTTTTACAGTTCCAACTTTAACTGAATAAGCTTTGATATTATTATTCGCCAGATTTTGTAGCGCATGTTCTAGCTCTTTTTTTGATAAATCTTTAACGGTAACAAGTTTCTTCTGATTACTTCTTTTTTCGCGGATAAAAATCTCAGAATTTTTTGAGCTGAGCTTTTCCGGTACAACCTCAGAATAGCTAGCTCTATTTTCAACAATTAATTGAATTCTGTTTGGACCACGGACACCCGTTTCATCAACTTCTGCCAGGATAGAGTCTATATCTGCATTTGAGAGGATATTTGCAGAAGCATTAGCAATAATACTTTTTGAGTAAACTGCCTTTTTGTGTACATCCTCAATTGCCGGTGCAATGATTAACCAGCTTGTAGCAAATGAAGAACCTAATAATTTTGTTACCTCAGCTAGCAAGCTTATATTACCGTACTGATCTTCATAAGATGAAAGCCTTACTGGCGCAAAAGCCACATCTCCAAACTTTTTGTAAGCCTCACCAATTAATTTAGTATCATTGGCAATAGCACCTGTAGCAAAACAGCTCATCAATGCGATACTAGCTAATTTATTCATTGTGTTCTCCTGAAAATAATAATTAATGAAAAGATACCGCATTAGACGAACGCACTTTAGGGCCTTCGAAATGTTTTCATATACTGTTCAAAGTTTAGACAAATATAAAGTAACTACTCAATATTGTGTTGTTCTTAAAGTGATGTTACGAGCTTACCAAGATACGGAATCTCTTCTCTTTTGCTG
>CATLVA010000209.1 GCA_950060715.1 uncultured Oligoflexia bacterium
ACAGGTGTATGCGCAAACGAACACCACCAAGACGGATGTGAACCGTGGCCAGTTCAGAAAATTCAAACCCCTAACTTTTGAGATGCTGCTTGCTAGTGAGCAAACAAGAGATATCTATACCCAAGAATTAGATGGTCAGTTTACCAAATGGGACTTCTCTCTTCTTCAAACCTTCAATAACGATAATCAGTTTCGTTATTTCCTCTCCACTCGTTATGTTACAAGCCAAGAATTTCGTGATGAATTTAACTGGTTCTTGTTTGAGCTTATGTATAGAAGGCGAAATATCCTCACCCAAAGCACTCACGGGGTGAATATGGAAGTAGAGTTAAAAAACTACTGGCTGCTAGATGAAACTCTTAAAGATATGTATGGTTATGACGGCTCTTTTATCCCACAGGTTATTTTTAATCGCCGCTATGGAAGAGGGTTTTCTACTGAAGTTAAGCTTCGTCGCCATTTCTATCACAGAAATAACACCGACAATTTTACTGTCTCCAAAGAAGATAGAATCTATCTGACTCAGTCTTATATGTTTGGGCATAGATGGCTTGCAAACGTCATGGTGAAGTATCAGCATAAGATGAGAAAAGGTGATGATTTGAACTACCGATTTATGCCATATTTTAATGAGCTAGTAGATTTTGGCCCTTATGGACCAGACTTCTCTCGCTTTCCTAAGGCAAAAAAAGATCAAGAGATTGTCACTATTCACCCATCGATGATGTATTTTTGGAGCCGCCAAACATTAATTGAAGGCTATATCGAAACCAGGCTATCGGATACCTATGACAAAAGAGATCTGGAAACAATCGCAGGTGATGAGTTTGTTTTTGGTGCTGCTGTTTATATGACGGTTTTTTAATGACAGCGCTTTTGCTGATTCATTTTGTATTTATCTCGTTAATAGCGATTGTCATGTTTCAATTTCCCTCAAAGCTTGGATTTAAATCCAGCTGGTTTGAAGCACTTCGCTTTGTAAAGCCCTTAACCTTCTTTGTATTTCTTAATATTCCGCTGAGTTTAATTTATTTTAAGATACCAGGTGCAAGTGATATGTACTTCACCCTCTATGGACTTGCTTGTGTTTATTTTATTTTGGCAGGAATTAAAGAGAAGAAATTTTCCCTCAATAGCTCTATAGGGCTTATTTTCATCACCCTTATTTTTCTCACTCAATACACTCAGAAACTTATAATTGCGAATTAAGATACGACTCAGTAATTCCTTGATCACTAAATTCGTCTAGCAGTTTAAAACTTTTTAACTCTCCCGATCTTAATTGCGCCAGGCCACAGATAACGCCTTTAAGGGTTAAGATAAAAAAGTTTTCTGGTTCGAATTTAGTGCTGGGAGATTTTCCAAAAGCACTTCCTAAAAGGCTTGCGGTAAAAGCATCACCGGTTTGATAGAGTTGATTGTATAGTTCTTTTGCCTGAGATTCGTTATCAGCATTTACTGCCTCAAACTTTACTCCCATATTTTTTAGCGTAAATCCAAATGGGCAATGCAGGCAATTACTATGGCAACAGCTTCCTTTCTTGCGATGAAAAGAGCTTTTGAAAACAGTGTTTCCGTCTTGGTTAATATAAAAATGATCAGGCTGCTTCTTGTTCAAGTTTGTCCGCAAAACTATCTATATAGAAAGCGATGGTGTCAAACTCTTCATCGGTAATATCAACGAATTGAATCCCTAAAGTTTTATCTCTTACATCCACGTTTCTAATGGTTCCTATTATTTCAAATTCAAATAATAGCGACTCACTCATAAAAACGATAGTGATTTCCTGAGATTCTTTAAAAATATTGGTATTAAGGTCTTGTACACTGATTAAACATCCACCAGTAGATAGGTTAATACAAACACCGGCAAATTCAGATCGCTCGGTTAGGATTTCAACTTTATCCCCACAAGGAACTCTTAGACTTTGGCGTTCAATATAGTAGCGAATCTCGCCTTTTTCCTCGCGCTCACGTAGCTCAAGGAAAAGCTCATGCACTTCCTTGGCCTTCTTCCACCACTTACCCTCGCGTTTAACAAAGGTCTCACCGTCTATTTCATCGTTTTCAATTAACTCGCGCATTTGAGTCAAAGTAAATTTTGTGTCTTTATATACATCACTTCTAATTTCCCAATGCTTAGCATTTGAGATTTCAAAAAGTTTTCCCAGTTCTTTAAATGCCACAAAATCGTCTTGAACTTTAACTTTTTCATCTGCGATCTCATTGAGTGCATCTTGTTGATTCATTAATTGTTCAAGTCTTTGGGCTTTACTACGCTCTAGTGCTAAATCAGACTTCACCTGTTCAAAATTTTCATTCAGCGCAAGCTCTTTTTGTTTTTGCTTGTGAATCACTGATTGATAGTTCTCAAACGCTGATTGCGCCTTAGAAAAATCTTCTTTATATTTATTGGCAATGACTTTTTGCTTACTAAGAAGCTCTTTGATGCGTTTATCCTTGGCCGCAAGCTGAGCTTCCATTTCGGCTTTAAACTTTTGCATCTCTTGATCGTCAAAAACTTTTTTCTCGACAATTTTTTCAACGACCTTCACACCGGCCGTATTATTTTTCAACTGCCTCTCGCGCAGCTCTAGTTTTACTTCAAGCTCTTTTATGCGCTCAGCATTTTGAGCTTTTATTTCTTCAATCTGTGCCACTGACTCTTGATTGATTTTATCAATATCAGTTTTGTATTTTGTTTTAAACTCTTCAAGTTCAGCTATTAGGTCCGCTTCGCGCTTGGCCATATTGGCTTCAAGTTTTGACTTAAGCTTTGCTGCCTCATCTTTGGCCTGCTCATAGCGCTCGCCCAGTTCTTTAAGTTGTAATTCTTTTCGATGATAATGTTCACTTAGATCACTATTTTTATCAACCAACTCTGATTGAGACTTAATAATTGATGTTAGTTTCTGATGCTGCTCTTCTAGTTTATCTTGGTATTCTGCCTTAAGCTCTCTCAGTTCAGCTCTTTGAGTTTCAAGCATCTGAATATGATCTTGCAGTTGATCTCTTAAACTTTCATTTTCACTGGTAACACCTGTGAGAATGAATAAAAATTTATTTGTTGATAAAACCTCATCCAAATTAACTGCTTTTACTCCCTGTGTTTCAAGATAACGATCAGATAGCCATGGATCATAAACTGAAATTTTGCAATTAAAGGGTTTTAAGAGAGGTACGAGAGATTGAGCAAGATTTCCAAACCCAATAAAACCAACTGAAGAATTAAATAGGGTATAGGCATTTGTGTTTCCAGCTATTCCATATTTTTCAGAACCACGTAAAAAATTTTTATAATTTTGCATTGTTCCTCTTGCCAATGCAATGGCATAACCAATACAGGCTTCCGCAACTGCAGGAGCCATAGCAGGAGCGACAGACAACACATATATACCGCGTCGTTGAGCTTCAAAATAATCAATATTAGGTTCCCAATTAGCTTTAACGTTAATAATTGCCTTTAATTTAGGCGCTCTATTAAGTCGCTCTTTAGGCATATCTGTTTGCCCTATAATTATTTCTACATCGGGCAAAGATTGCTCCACGATACTCTCTGGTGCACGTTTACCAAAGTGAGTGACTAGGTCAGACATATCATTTAATTCTTTTTCTACATCCGAAGTAAAAACCATCTCTTTTGTTCGAGGAAATGGATCAAATAGTATAAGAGGTTTCTTGTTCATTACTTCATACCCGAGCTAGCTATACCAGTTGTAATAAAGCGTTGAAGAAATGCAAAGATTATTGCTATAGGTAAAAGCGATAGAATAGTCATTGCTAAAAGATAATGCCACTGCGTAATTAATTCTCCTTGGAATGCATTTAATCCAATTTGTACTGTATAGACTTCGCTTCTTCCCAGAACAATTAAGGGCCATAAAAATTCATTCCAGCGCCACATAATTGAAAAAATTGCGAGAACAGCAATAGCTGGAAGCGATAGAGGCAAAACAACACGCCAGTAGATAGACCACTCACTGGCATTATCCATTCGAGCAGCTTCAATTAACTCACGTGGCAATGTTAACATGTATTGACGGAGTAAAAAAACACCTGTGGGTGTTGCGGCCCCTGGCAAAATTACACCCCAAAGGGAATTAACCATCTTAAAACTTGATATCACATAATAAACTGGGACCAATATTATTGTGAGGGGAATAAGCAAAGTACCTATAACAAAAACAATTGCCACTGTTTTACCTTTGAACTCATAAATAGAAAGTCCGTATGCAGCCATTGAATTGATTATAAGAGTAATAATAGTAGCTAGAACAGTTACTAAAATTGAATTTTTC
>CATLVA010000210.1 GCA_950060715.1 uncultured Oligoflexia bacterium
ATATATTGGTCATGGCGGGATCAATCGATATTGCATGTGCAATCTTTCTTTTCCTGCCTCCACTAGATAAGTATGCTCTTCGCTTTATGATTTTCTGGGGGCTCGCCACCGCTAGTGCTAGAGTTTTGGCCCATGTAGACTGGGATAATTTTTGGTATACCTCTCACCAATGGGCGGCCGAAAGCCTTTATAGGGTGGGGCATGGCTTGATTCCCTTATGTGTATATTTGATGATCACGCATGTAAATCTTACCAAAAAACAGGACTAGTGTTGCGCTGCATCTTAACTTTTGGTAAAAGAAGGTATGGTTCATGCAATTATCAAAATATTTATCTTGTCTCTATTTAGCGTAAATATTTTCGCTTCATCTGATGCAATTTGCCAACAAACCCTAACTAAAATGGGAACTTGCCTGGCGCTTCAATCTGATTTTTATGACCGAATTAACCTCAAATCAAACTATAAAAAGGGCTCTGATTGCATCCAAGGTGTTGATTTCTTTGAGGGAATTCTAAAAGAAGATGCCAAATCGATATCTGAAATTTATGGACTACAAGTTAGAACAACCAGTGATCCTCTTCAGCGTTCTAGTGAAGATACTCTTTTTGGTGACAGAACAGATTACTGTGCTGGGAGTATTAGTCTTAAGGTTAGAAACGAAATTAAGAAAGTATCTCTCGTTTACCGAGTGGCCAGTCACCGCGGAACCGACATTCCTGAAATTACTATAGAACTATAGCTTAAGCTGGCAAAATCATTAAATTGTGGTAAACCAGCTCCAAGAGGTTTGCTATGAAATTATTAATATTTTTGATGTTTTTATCTAGTTTTTCGGCTTTTGCTCAAAGAAACCCCCAAATTAGAGTTTGTAACTTAAACGGTGGTCATTTTTGGTCTCTAGATATAACAAAACCAGCTGACGATAATATTGGATTCTGTCGCTATAATAATTCTTTAATTGGCTCTCTTAGTTTGATTCAACATTTTCACTTCTCACGCGACACGTTTGCAATGAAAGCATATAAAGAGTCTGCTCGTATCAGCTATAGCTCTTGCTCTGATGCCGGCGCCAAAACTATCATCGGAACAGACTCTGAAGGTGGTTCTTGGGATATCTGTCAATTCAAAGACTATTCGTTTGTGCTAGAGAAAACTTTGACTGAAGGTTATTATAGTCCATTCAACCAAAGTCTATCGGACTCTTTGTAGATTAGATGACAATTCATTCAGGATTTATTTTAACTACTCATCTCGAGCAGGGAAGTGCTGGTATCAATATTGTCTGTTATGTCAGAGGGGCAAATCAGAAGTACAAGCTCGTATTTGAAAATCAAAAGCATGTTTTCTTTATTCCTACTCAGAGTGAGTTTTCACCTCATGAATTTAAGTTTGAGCGTAAACCAGTAAAACTTTCAGCTCCCAATAAACAAAATGTAGATGCCATATATTTAGCGGATTTATCTAGTATTCAAAAGGCCAAAAAATATTGCGAACAAAAAGGAATTAGAACCTTTGAAATCGATGTCTCTTTGACTGAGAGATTTTTCATGGAACGCTTTATTTTTTCTCAATTGGAGTTTCAAGGAGCATCGAGAGAGCAGGGTGAATTGCAAGTTTTTCACAACCCGGAAATAAGACCTTCAAAAGCAAAATTCGATTTCTCTGTCTTAAGTTTAGATATCGAAACGGGTGTCGGAGGCGAGCTATACTCTATCGCATATTCTATGCGAAGAGGCCGTGAGGTTTTTGAAAATGTTCTCATGCTCGCAAATGAAGCAAGGCAAGTGCACGACAAGCTTACTTTTTATCCTACAGAGAAAAGTCTTCTTATGGACTTTATGCAGGAAATTTCTACTCTAGATCCCGACTTCATTTGTGGATGGCATGTTATCGGTTTTGATCTGAATTTTTTAGAAAATAAATGCCGCAGTTTCGGGTTAAAACTAAAAATTGGCAATGAAGCCGATGAGGCGAAGCTTGATTATAGGCAAGGGGCAGGTCATTTTGCTCAGATGAAAGGGCGAGTGGTTATTGATGGTCCTCCTACATTGCGAGGAGCTTTTTATCAGTTTACAAATTTTAAGTTGGAAACTGTTGCCCAAGAAGTCCTGGGAGTAGGTAAAGACATTGCTTCTGATGGGGGTAAGGTTGAAGAAATTGAAAGGCGTTTTAGAGAAGATAAAATAGCTCTGGCCAAGTATAACCTTCTCGATTGCACCCTGGTATTAGATATTTTTGATAAGCTTCAAATCATCGACCTATTAAAGCAAAGAAGTCTAATCACAGGTCTGGCGATCGATAGATTAAATGTATCAACAGCCGCATTTGATTTTATTTATCTCCCGTTGTTTCATCGACGAGGATTTGTGGCCTCTAATCGCTCAGAAATTGAACGTGAGGAAGCCGCGAGTGGAGGAATGGTGATGACTCCTATAGGGGGACTCCACCGAGATGTGATGGTTTTTGATTTTAAAAGCCTATATCCTTCAATCATTAGAACTTTCAATATTTGTCCTTTGGCACTTATTGAAAATGATAAAAATCCTATCAGGACACCTGAAGGCTTTCGGTTCTCTCAATCAGAGAGCATACTTCCTAAAATATTAGAAAATTTATTTGAAAAGAGGGCCTTAGCTAAAGAAAACCGTAATCAAGCACTCAGTCAGGCCATTAAAATATTAATGAATAGTTTTTATGGAATCATGGGGTCTACTAGGTCTAGGTTTTATCACGCTGATCTTCCCCAAGCGATTACCACTACGGGACATTACCTATTGATGAGTGCCAAAGAATTTTTTGAAAATCGTGGTTTAGAAGTGATTTATGGTGATACGGACTCGTTATTCGTTAAAGGAAGTGGAGATCCAAAAGAGCTTACAAGTGATTTAGACTCTTATCTCTCAAGGCTTCTTAAGAGCGAATTTCAAGTGGAATCAAAACTCGAATGTGAATTCGAAAAGAAGTTCGATCAGCTCTATTTCCCGATGATGCGTTCAGGTCAAGGTGCAGCCAAAAAACGATATGTTGGAATGATCAGTGGTGAAGTTGAGTTTAAGGGGATGGAAGCTGTTAGGTCTGATTGGACTAGCTTTGCACGAGAGTTTCAAACCAAACTTTATGAAAAGTATTTTATAGGCGAAGATATTGAAGAGTTTATCAGAAGCGAAATCAAAAGATTAGAAAGTGGAAGTTACGATAACGATCTTATCTATACAAAGAGGCTTTCTAAGCCCGCTGATGAATACACGAAAAACATTCCTGTTCATGTTCGTGCGGCACTTAAGGTTGATCATAAGGGACCTTATCCGCTAAAAGAAATCAGTTATATGATGACTAGGCTTGGACCAGAGCCCGTTCAGAATGACCCAAAAGATCTTGATTACGATCATTATATTGAAAAACAACTTAAGCCTATTGCAGATGATGTATTAATCGCCCAAAACAAAAACTTTGACTCTTTAAGGCTTGGAGATCAACTTAGTTTGTTTTAAAATATTCCTATGAAAGAAAAAATAGCGTTATATGCAATCTCTGCAAATCCTCCAACATGGGGCCATGCGGATATTATGATGAGGGCCGCAAAGAAGTTTGATAAACTCTATTGGGTTTTTGCCACTAATCCCAACAAGTCCTCACTTTTTTCTGACGATGAGAAAACTCAGATGATGCAAATATATGTGGACTACTATGGTCTTAAAAATGTCATTATAGATAAGGTCGAGGGAGCTGTTGCTCGTTATGCTAGAGAAGTTTCAGCAGATTGTCTGATACGTGGCCTGCGTTCTAGTAGTGATTTTCAATACGAGTATGAACTTTCAATTGGAAACAGAGGGATTGCTAAAAATATTGAGACATTATGTATGTTCACCAAACCCCATTATGCAACCATTAGTTCAACTATTGTTAGAGAGCTGGCTTCGCTTCACGAAGAGATCAAGCAGTACGTGCATCGTGATGTGAAAGAAGTGATTATTAATAAGTTCAAATAATCATTTTTTAAATTGGCTTAGATTCGATGACAGAATAATTAATATTAGATATCCAGAAAAAATTAAAAATATTATTTCAAAAGATGAATTGTTAAATTTAGAAACCAAAATTCAAAAAAATAAATTATCTCAATTTGCATCATTAGTTAAGGATCAACCTTTGTTAGAAAAAAAACTACCAGGATCTAAAATAATTTTTACAAAAAACTACCCTTCAATAAATACAAGAGAATTTAGATTAGAAAATGGAGTCCAAGTTTTTTTAAAAACTACGAAAAATAAAGAAAAATCTTTCAGTTTTGCGGC
>CATLVA010000211.1 GCA_950060715.1 uncultured Oligoflexia bacterium
GCGTTTACAGAAACATTCTGAAAAAGAAGTAAAGAACCTTGTGGTGAAACTACGGTATCATGATTTTCAAACCTCAACTGTAGAGGCGAATAAATTATTTGAAGCGAGATCTTTCCAAGACTTATTTCTTTCTAGGTGGGAAGAAAGAAAGGAGCCGATTAGATTACTAGGATTAGGAGTAAAGTTTAAAGTAGAAAAGAAACTTGCAAAGCAAATGGAGTTTCAGTTTTAGTCATTTTTCTTTTGAAAATTAATATCTCGGATTAGTTGCTCTGTATCTAATTCTAGTGAAGCAATTTCTACTGAGTCTAGACCTGATAGTATAGTTTCGATTTCGGAGAAGTTTTGCTGTGAGATAGCTGCTTCAAGTAAATCTTTTTTGGCCTGAGGGAGCTTGTTAATATTCTCTCTCAGTGTATCTAGTATACGATGTCGATCACGCCTGATGATTCTTCCTCTTTGAAAAAGGTAGAATATTGAGGCAAAAAATACCAAACAACCAAATTCAATGAGGATAAGATACCAATTTTCCATAAAGCCATACTAAAACACCCTAATTAAAAATTAAAGTCTTAAGCTAAGTTTTTTCTGTCCCGATAAGTCACCCAAGGAGAAGTCTATATGTACTATGCCTTTGGTCTAAGAGACCTTTTAAGTGTAACCGAACTAAATAAAGAATTTTTTCAAGAGCTTGATACTTTTCAACTCAATTTTATTGATATGGTTTTTAAGCAAATAATCGAGAGTCAGATGGGAATGCTGACAGAGTTAGAGATGCATAACTACGAGGTCTTTCAGGCATTCACGCTAGATCGTTTTGAGCAAACCTATGGAATCGATCCAAACTTTATGAAGAAAGCTGGGTAATAAATTTTACTGATAACATGGTCTTTTTGTAAGTCATGTTTTCATCTACACTGACAATCTGACCAGGTAGGAGATCTGTCCATATATTTTCCCCTTCGTGCTTTTCGCTTGAGAGAATAAGGTGATTAATCTTTTCACCATCATTGGATTTCATTTCACAATTATCTTGGAAAAAAGGGCATTCACCTCGGTCCGGACAAGAAGACTTATAAGTACTGTACTTAATATGTTGGCCGCCATTAAATCCAAACATTGTACTTCCAGTCGTTAAAATGAAAGTGGCATGACTCTCTTCAGGTCTAGAAACTTTTCCAGCATAAAGCTCTCCAGTATAACTTTGGAGAATATTGAGAAAATTTTGAGTCGCTTCATTAACAATTTTGGCGGGAACATTTGGTTTACTGAGTGGATGATTATTTTTAATTTGGGTTAGTAAAAGATAAAAAAGAACTTCTGAGTCAGTCGTTCCTAAAATAAAAGGTCTTAGATCAGAATCGACATGCTTAATCAATTCGGCTCGGTATTTATCAAAGTCTTTTAGGTTTCCGTTATGAGCAAATACCCAATGACCGTATTGAAAAGGGTGGCTATTAATAAGCGAGTGAATTCCTTGAGTCGCTTTTCTAATATGGGCCAGTACTGTCTTAGATGAAACGACGCCTGAAACTTTGTGAAAAATATGATCATCAAAGGCCCTATCGGTAGACTTTATTAAATGAGGCACGTTCTCACGATAATAAGCCACACCCCATCCATCAGGGTGTTTCATACTTTGATCAGCGAGAGCGTTATCCGCTTGGATAAGACTGCGGTGAACTTGACTGTCGAGGACAGATTTAAATCCAAATAGGCGACACATAATTATCTATTATCGTCCTTGGAGGTATTTGATTCAAGTGATCAATTTTGACCTGTTTCATAACTATTTAAAAATGTTAGAATAAAGCCATGAAAAGAGTTGGAATATTTTTAGGGCTATTGTTCATTTGTGGCGTAAGCTTTCTTGTTTTCAAAAGTAAATCTCGTAAGCCAAATGAAAAAATTAGTATAGCCGTAAGTAATTTTAACAAAACTCTAGATCCGGCCATAGCTTTTAACGATGATTCATTGCTCGTGTTGGGGCAGTCTCTGGAAAGTCTTTATCAATATCATTATTTAAAGAGACCTTTTGAAGTGATTCCTGCTCTTGCAAGTGAACTTCCACAAATCTCAGCTGATGGACTAACTTACACGATAAAAATTAAAGACGGTGTTTTTTATCACCCTCACAAAGACATCATCCCAAAGGATAGGGAAGTTATTGTTGATGATTTTATCCTTCAAATAAAAAGACTCGCTTTTAAGCCTTTAAAAAGTACTGGGAGTTGGTTATTTGAAGGACGGCTCAAAGGTTTTGAAAAGTTCAGAGAGCAGGTGGGAGATGATTTCACTAAGTTTTTAATCACTGATATAGAGGGAGTGAAAAAGATTGATCGGTATACTTTTGAAATTGAGCTAAACCGGCCAGAGCCAAATCTTATTTATTTTTTAGCTATGCAATTCATCACCCCTGTACCCCAGGAGTTAGTAGAAGCATACAAAAATGACCTCACAAATATTATGGTCGGTACTGGACCTTATATTTATAAAGGCTTGGCGGACAAAGTATACAAGTTTAAGAGGAATCCAAATTATAGAGAAGAGTTTTATCCAACTAATGGTGATCGCGAGGCTAATACGAAAGACTTGGTAAAGTCTTCGGGGGTGAAAATTCCTTTTATTGAAAATATTGATATTCATGTTATTACGAACGAAGATGAAAAATGGCAGGCTTTCTTAGATAAGAAAATTGATTTGTTAGATGTACCTAAAAAATATTTATCAGAGGTAAATGGTCTTACTGCTCAGCAACTGCAAGATTTTTCTGACAAGGGTATAGAGATAGATCAATTTCCAAGCCAATCAAATAGATGGCTCGGGTTTAATATGAATGATCCTGTGGTTGGGAAAAATTTAAATCTGCGTAAAGCAATTGCTCATGCGATCAACTATGATAGGTATATAGAAGTCCTGACTAAAAATACTAATCTAAGGTCAAACTCAATCTATAATCCTTCAATTAATGGATATGATCCCTCTCACCAGCCACCTTACGAATATGATCTTGATAAAGCAAAAGCATTTTTAGCAGAGTCAGGCTATCAACCAGGAGAGCTTGTCTTAACTTATTCAACTCGAGGAACACAAGATATTCACTATAAAGAGGCAGAGTTTCTTCAAGCCCAGCTGGCGGCAATTGGCATCAGCTTGAAAATTAACGTCATTACGTTTTCGGATTTTTTAAAATTAGGGAGATCAGGGCAACTTCAGTTCTGGACAGATAGTTGGATTTACGACTACCCAGAATCCGAAAATCTTCTTCAACTCTTGATTAGTAAAAATCATCCAGGAATTAATAAAAGTGGTTATTCCAATAAAAAAGTCGATGAGCTCTATCAAAAGCTATCGGTGACTTTGAAGAAAGATAAAAGACTTGAAATAATGAAGGAAATTGAATCTATTGTTGAGTCGCAAATTCCTTGGATTCTACTTGTCTATGATAGTGCCTATGTTCTTCATTACGAGCATGTAAAAAACTATCGAAAGTCTTTCTTTTCAAGAAGTTTCGTTAAATATCTTGAAATATACTAGGTGCCATCCAACAGGTCGGCTGACGGAAGCTTTCATCTTCACAAGTGTAAAATACTTCACTATCACGTTTAACTTTTTTTAGTTTTGGACATCTTAGTGCTGCTAGAAATGTATCTAGTCGACATTGAGGATTTGGATGAAGTAAATCAGTCGTGTGCACTATACTTCTATCGGGATCATCTGTTTTCAATTCATAAGGCCAAAATTTTACCTCAGCATAGATCTTTGATAATTTTATGGCCGCTTTTTCAACTTCTTTTGGATCGTTCTTTAGTTTGAGTTTTTTTAGGCAAATCGCAATCGAAAAATAATCTGCTTGCCCTTCAGCAGTAGACCAACTTCTTTTTTGAGACCTTCCTCTGAACTGTTTAGGATAGCCTCCTTGGTAATGACCAAGTTCATGGCAAAGAAGTAGAGTGAGTACGTCTTGATCCATCAGCGGGTGAGACAACATTCCTTGCGTGACTGTTATTTGTGGTTTTTCATTTTCATCATAACCAGCAAAAGCATGTTCCCCCTGTTCGGTGACTAGTTTGTAACTGGGGTCATGCCACATAAAACTATCGGTAAACAAAATTTTTGAACCTTCTCCTAATTTAATCTGAATATTTGAGCAAAAAGCGGCACCACTAAATAACACCGTAGGATCAGGAATGTACTCACAATAACTGCCTTTTCCTAACACCAGATCAACAGACTGCCTTGCTTTAATACCTCGCGTGTTATGCACAATCGTACTGGCTTGTGTTGTCAG
>CATLVA010000212.1 GCA_950060715.1 uncultured Oligoflexia bacterium
TTGTGACAACACACAAGAGCAGATCTCATCAAATCAACATTACCAACACATTCAAACGAATAATCAACGCCACCTTCAGTCATCTCTACAATCACTTCTTGAATTGGCTTATCGAATTTTTTAGGATTTACACAATCAGTAGCTCCGAACTTTTTGGCCATTTCAAATTTATCTTCGTTGATATCTATCGCGATAATTCTTCCAGCTTTGGCCATCTTTGCACCTTGAATAACGGAAAGGCCGATACCACCTAAACCAAACACTGCAATAGTGGCACCTTCTTCAACTTTAGCCGTATTAAAAACAGCACCAATACCTGTAGTCACTCCACAACCAAGCAGACAAATTTTATCTAAAGGGGCTTCACTACTGACTTTTGCAAGAGAAACCTCAGGAAGAACTGTATATTCTGCAAAAGTAGATGTTCCCATATAATGATGAATCATCTTCCCATCTTTTGAGAATCGGCTTGTACCATCAGGCATAAGACCCTTACCTTGAGTCTCTCTTACACTAGAACAAAGATTTGTTTTACCCGATTTACACATCTTGCACTCGCCACATTCTGCTGTATAAAGAGGAATGACGTGGTCACCCTTTTTTAACGTCGTTACTCCTTCACCAACCGCTTCAACAATTCCCCCACCTTCATGTCCTAGAATTACTGGAAAAAGCCCTTCTGGATCTTGACCTGAAAGAGTGTATGCATCAGTGTGACAAACACCTGTCGCGATAATTTTTACTAAGACTTCGCCTTTTTTTGGAAGTTCTAAATCAACTTCCTCAATAGATAATGGTTCATTTGCAGCCCACGCAACGGCTGCTCTTACTTTCATGGTTTTATTAGTCATAAGTCTTCCTTTGTTAAAAATTAGCTCGAATTAGCATTGTATTTAATTGACAATGACGCCACAAGTTGACACATTGTTAACTCATGGAAACAATCAAAAACTTCAAATCTTTGGTCGCATTTGAGAAGGTAGCAAAATTTCGAAGCTATTCCTTGGCAGCAAAAGAGCTAAAAGTTTCAAAGGCTTATATCTCCAAGTTGGTTCAGGAACTAGAAGACGATCTGGGTCAAAGGTTATTTAATCGCTCTACCAGAGTGGTAGAATTAACTGAAGTGGGAGATCGTTTTTATCAAGCATGTTCCAATAGCTTTCAAAATATTATTAAAGCGCAAAATCATATTCTAAGTAATGCGGACCGACCTAGTGGAAAATTAAAAATAAGTGTGGCCGGAGTTTTTGGAGAAAAATACATCTCCCCTTTCGTTTTCAGTTACCTTAAAAAATATCCTGACGTTGAAGTTGAGTTAATTTTTGAAGAAAAGCTAGTAGACCTCTTAAAAGAGTCCTACGACTTTGCTATTCGAGTTGGAAACCTTAAAGACTCTGCTTTAATTTCTAAAAAGATTGCTAATCGAAAGGAGTATGTTTGTGCCTCTGCTGATTATTTAAATATTAACGGTACTCCTAAAACTCCTGAAGATTTAAAAAAGCATAACTGCTTAAGCCTAAAACCCAATTGGAGTTTTGTAGAGGGCGGGAAGACAATTTCTGTCCCAGTTAAAGGTAATTATCTTAGTAATAATGGTAGGACCCTAGCTAGCGCCTCAGTCAATGGACTGGGGATCACCTATCTCCCAAAAGAATATGTCGAAGGGTATATAAAAGAGGGAAAACTTATTTCAATTCTTGAGAGCTACACTCCTGAGGAAATTCCTATTTGGCTTCTCTCACCTAGTAAAAAGAACCTCTCTTTAAATGCGAGGACGTTTATTGCTGAGCTATCCGAGCGAGACAGATACTTATAAGCCTCACCCTTAATTGTGTAGCGAGTTATTCGTGTAAAAATTACTACACTCTTATCTAATTACACTAGTTTTTATATCTAGGTTAGATGACTGGATTACATTGGCTTCCTATTCTAGCGATTATTTTTCTCGCCCAAACCGTTCTCGCCAATACTCATTTTCCTGTGACAGGAGACAGAGCATCCACCATTGGGCACCTTAAAGTGAATTTTGATAAAATGCCTGGTGGACAGGCCAATGACTCCGTTTTTCTCAACTCTCTCTCGCTAGGAATCGGTGAACGCTTGGAAATAGGAGTTATTCCCTGGGTGTACACTCAAGGTGCCAACTCATTTTTTAAGTACGGCATGACATTAAAATATAATTTCTATAAATCTGAAGAATTTCAGATGGCCTTTGGAGGTAGTCAAATAAAAGGACTGTTTAAAAACACTTCCAATTCAAGCAGCGAAAACACAGTTTCAAAATTTGATACCCAAGTTTCGCAGTGGATGAACTATTTATTTACTTCAATAAACTATGCTCCAAAAGACTCCAAGTTCAGCTATGGATTTACATTTAAATATACTGAGATAGTGCAAAGAACAATTGTTCACGGTGGTACGAGCACTGAGTTTGAAGGGCAATCTCTCTACTATCCGTATAATATGAATGAAGTTTCAATTGACCCACAAAACTTTTACTCGATGGACCTAAATTATCAGCTTACAGATATTCATTGGTTAGGGCTGTCAGTTGGAACTGCAAGTCTACAATCAAAGCTTAATGCTGATACTGTCTCTGAAGAGGATGATTCCTTGCGTGAGAGTGAAAGAATTAGGTATATTTTAGGGAGCTCATATATTTACTACTCAAAATGGGGAGCTTTTGAAAACCCTAGAATATCTATAACCTACTTCGAGGCCAATGGTTTTTCCTCGGGATTTTCAGTCACATTTTAATCTCATAAATAGAGGTGTGTTTTGAAAATTATTTTAGTCCTTCTATGCCTATGTTTCTCTAGATTTTCATGGGGACAATTGCAAATTAAAACTCATTTCAGTCCCATAGCTAATTTGGTGTATCAGCTAGACTGTATCAGCGATAATCTTCACCATTGTAGCCAAAAGAATTTCAAAAAATTATGGAGGCAAAACTTCATCACTTCTAAAAACGATCAAACGTTACTCAAAAAATGGCATAGTATCCATGAAAAATATAATCGCAGTATCTCCTTTGATTCAAAAACAAAAAATTATGAGGGAGTCAAGTTGAGCTTCAAACTAAGAATAGCCTCCTTCCAATCAGTATCTCTTCATGATTATCTTCAAAGAATTGATCTAATACTCACACCTAAAGATAAAATTGAATTAGAAAAAATTATTACTCATTTTTATCCCCGCTTTTTAAAATGGTGGACGAATAAAGCCCTACCTGAGTCAGCTGAGTTCATAAAAAAATCGAAGGAGCTTTTATATTCTGAAAAAATTGAACAAAAACTAGCACAGTTCAATCATTTTTTTGCCACAGACCTACCAAAAAATTATCCATTAACTTTTAATTTTTTCTATCGTCCGGAGCTAGAAAAAGAGCCTACGAATGGTCAACAACTTGAAAATTATTCCGTCACTGAATTTATTGCCACAGAAAAAGCTGTCGAGAGAATGGAAGTTGTCATTCACGAGCTTTGCCACTTCTTTTTTGAAAACACGAATGAGAAAACTCTCATAAAGCTGGAGAAAGAATTCAAAGCGATTAAACACCCTCATGCTATCGCCGCCTACAATCTTCTAAATGAATCGCTTGCAACAGCTTTAGGCAATGGAATTTTTGCAAAATCACACTTAACTAAGAGTGAATGGGAAACGGCATTTAAGCGTGAAAAGTCTTTCTACAATGATTTCTATATTGATCAAAGCGCTAAAGAGATTATTCCTATTTTAGAGAGTTGGATAAAAACCGGTAAAACATTAGACAACGTGAAAGAATTCGTGAGCCTATATTACTCGGCTCTAAACAGTCGCTTCCAAGCGAGTTTGAGCGCCCCTCGTATTCAATTACGAGAAATGCTTCTGATGGCAGACGGCACTTACCATGGACCTGTCAGAAAAATTATTCGAAAACATATTCGAGTGGCTTCCATGTACACCTCTCAAGGTGACTGGGATGATCCAAAACTTCTTGAAGTTTACAAAACTAAAAGCGACCAAAATACACTATTGGCCCTTAGTAGAAAAAACCTTCACCGCTTGGCATATTTTGATTTTTTAAACAAAGATGATCTTGCAAAGATGGAAACAGGAAAAGAAGACTTTTATTTCTACACTCGCCCTAATTCATATTACTTCATTATTGTTTTTGCCGAAGATGACAAGAAACTAGACAAAAAAATAGAGACTCTCTCCAAACTGGATTCCATGAAATGAAAAAAATTGTTTTTAACCGATACGCAGAATCTATCGCGCCTGTCGGCCAAGATCAT
>CATLVA010000213.1 GCA_950060715.1 uncultured Oligoflexia bacterium
CCGTATGGCCAAAAGGTTGTTGGTGTCTACAGAAGAGGCAGAAGATGCAACTCAAGAGATACTGATAAAGCTTTGGTCAAAAAAGACACGTATTCTTTCGATGCTGTCGAGAAAGTCTAAGAAGTGACTCCCTGGAGGGGTATCAAGTACAATTGAATCATATTTACCAGACTCATTTTGGTATTGAAGTTCAACAACTGAGAGAATCTCATTAAGACCACCGTAGGGTCTGGTTAAAATTTTTAGAATTCTATTTTGTAGGATATCACTTTGATTAGTTCTTTGAGCTATCTTAGAGAAAGTCCTTTCAGGATTCATTAAAAGAGCATCAAGCTTGATACTTGAACCTTCAAATTCAAACTCTACTGGACATGTGTCTCCTGAACTTGCATCGGATAGTCCCAAGAGGTCTTTTAGGCGCTTCGCTGGGTCAATTGTGATTAACAATACCTTTTTCCCGCCATCGGCTAAAGCGAGTGCTCTTGCCGTTGCAAGAGTGGTTTTTCCCACTCCACCAGTTCCACTAAATATTTCAAATTGCTTTGAGTCCATTATTTGAACTTATACTAAACTTTCCATCGAAGGTAAAAGTTCTTTGGTTAAGTCATCGACATTCAGTGCCAGTGAAAATGGGATAAATTGGTCAATTTGAACTTCGTTCTTTGCAAGTGCTTCTAACTCGTTTTTAAGCTTTGTTTGCAGGCTGTTAGGCAGCTCCAACTCTTTAAAATTTTGAAAGGAATAATTGCAAATAAGCTTTATCTCAAAATTTTCGATGGCCTTTACTTGTTTTATGAAGTCTTGAGACTCTTGAAGTGGAAGGGGAGCTGGTAGCGTTACTAAATTCAATTGCACGAACTCAGGGCTTTTTAGCATGTTAAGCATTTCAGTTGTGTCATCATACAGAGAACCTTTCTGAAAAATCTGATTGAAATTTTTTGTAGCTTCAAACATGGTTAAAGCGTGACCAGAGGAAGGGGAGTCCAGAACCAAGATTAAATCAGGATCTGCTTTTAAAAACTCCAAAACCTGCCCCATAAAAATAAGGTAGTTGAATCCTGGAATCATATTGATTAGTGATTTAAAAAAAGGTGTTTTTACAACCCAATGTGCGATTGTTTTTGAGCCAAGCTTTTTACCAATATAGGCTTCTGCAGAATCCATTAAGTCTAAACCGAGGGTCTCAACTCCTAGTTGTTTAGCTTTGTCAGAGACTTCTTGGTATTGAATTGTTTGTTCTTCGAGCTTACTTGTTTTGAAGTAGGTTAATTTTACTTTTTTATTTTTATTTTTGAGTGTTTTAGTGAAGGCTAGGGAGAGAGTTGTTTTTCCAACTCCTCCCTTTCCTGTAAATATATAAAGTCTTTTAAAGCTCATTAAGGAGTATCAAAACAGATACATCACCGTTAGTAAAAGTTTAAAATAAGATCCTCTTACTGTCTCGGTTTCGTCTTGCTTTATATCAAAAGGGTGGTGATATTGTGCAAGTACTCCAGTTACAACTTTACTATTTAGTCTTAGATCTACTCCACCTCCGAAGTTCACACCAAAAGTGTATTTAGCTTCAGAAGTTTCACCGGCACTATTTCTAATTTGAGGCATGTAAAAACCAAGCCCACCAAGAAGAAAAGGTGAAAATGAGTCGAATTCATAAGACCTAGCTTTGATACTGAAAGCGTATCCACGCAAGAATACAGCTTTTTCGCGGTACTCATGAGTTGAGATGTGAGCATTGATAAGTAGGTCAAATGTGTAGCTAGCAGTATAGCTATAAAGCAGGTCTGCCGTAATTTTGTTGTCACCTTTCTTTTCGAAATTACCAAAAAGAAAAGTTTGGCCTAAGCCGATTCCAAGACTGTGCTTATTTATCTCACGTTGTGAGGGAGCAGCAGATCTTTTGACCTCAGCTTTTGCATCTTCCACAACTTTTTTCACAGCATCTTGAGAAAACGCAGTCTGATCAATAAAAAAACTCATGGTCGCAAGGACCATGAGTCTAACAATTATGTTTAGCATAAATGTCGATTTGTTTGAAATTAGTTTAAAGTAGTTGAAGGAGTTTCAACACTACCAAGGTTAACAGAAGAAGAATTCATGAAACCTGGCATTGAAGTTTCTTCTTTTACTTCTGGAGCTGCTTCAGTTGCTGGCTCAGATGCAATTGAAGTAGGGTAGTTAAGGTTAAGCTTTGCTTCTAACATTCTGATATAACCAGTTAGAGTTCCCTCTTCCGCTCTGATAACTCTCTTTAAAAGCTCAGTATCACCAGGCTTAAGAGACTTTCTTTCTTGGTCAGCAAGAAGTTGAAGTTGAGTCATATATGTAATGTCGTTTTTAGTTTTATTATCGATAACTTGGATTTCGTTACCTTCTCTAATGATTTGAGAGATTTCTTCTAATGTTACGTAGCAAGATTGAAACGTGTCATAGAGTTTTCTGTTTTGGTACCTTTTGATAATTCTAACGTCTTTCATTTTGGTTTTCCCCTATTTTTAACTTCCCCTTCAATGGTTTAACGATCCGGGTAATTCAGTTGCAAACTGTTAGTGTCGTAGCGCTTCTAAATAACGCTACCGCACCAGGCGTTTTTAATGCCCCTTACATACACGCCCTTTGGGAAAAAAGTCAACTCGATTAGTCAAAAAAATTAAGCATGGCCTAAATTTAATCAAAATTAAGTATTTTTTACTCAATGCATTAGCTGATCCGTCATGTATTAGAACAAATTTTTCCGACAACTCAATAAAAACTCAGTTTTTATGCGGGTATTCCGATAGCGGACTAGGCGACTCATTGAAGTGTTTGCTTTGAAATTTCAAGAGGTTACATGAAATTTATCTCAAAATTACAATTTTTCCTTTTATTTCTCCTAGCGTTCTCTTGTGCGCAGCATCCTGTCCAAGAGGATCAGAAGCTCACTCAAGCGAATCAGCAGTTAACGCAGGAACAAATCAATGAGATTAATGAGAAGGCAGCTAAAAAGGTTTCAAAACGTCTGCAAGATTTATCTATTGCAGCAAAGAAGGCTGGACCGGACAAAATAAAATTTCTTGCGAGTGATATGTACCTCAAGGCTTCAGCAGCATTGATGGAGGGAGACTATTACACCGCAAATATTATCTTTAAACATTTAATAGATCTCGTGCCAGACGATCATTTCATAAAACAGAAGTATGCCGTGAGCCTTATCCGAACTGGAGAGTTGGAAGAATCAGAAAAACTATTGGCAGAGCTTTTTGAGGCTTCTGGTAAAAAAGATCCAAAAGTAGGGCTAGTTTTGGCCGGAGTCCATAGTTCTCTAGGTAATGTTGATGTCGCAAGAGGGATCTATCGACGTGTCATAGCTAAAAATCCTCATAACGAAGAAGCGTGTATATTTCTCGCTAAGTCATATGCAGTTGAGGATAAAATTAAGACAGCGGTTAATCTCTTGAAGAAATGCTCTGCTCGAAATAAGTCGAAGGCTATATTCGACTATTATATTGGAAAGATCTATGTTGAGAAAGAGCAGTACAAGACAGCTAAGGGCTTTTTTCAAAAGGCATTAAAAAGAGAACCAAATTTTTCTTTAGCGGTAATAGCCCTTGGTGTAATAACTGAGGAGCAGGGTGATAATCTTAAAGCACTAGCTATATATAAGAGACATTTAAAGAGAAATCCTAATGACACGATCGTGCTAACCCGCGCGGTGCAATTGCTTTTTAGTGAAGGTAAATATCAAGAAGTTATTGAATATGCAGAAAGACTCAGTGATTACGAGCCAGATAATTTAAATCTAAAAGTAAAATTGGGTATTCTATATAAGGACACAAAGCAATTTGAAAAAGCTATCAAGGCTTTTAAAGAATTACTGGTTTTTGCTCCTGATAACGACAAAATACTGTATTACCTAGGTTCTATCTTTCAAGAGGTGACTAAGTATGAAGACGCAATCGTTTACTTTGGTAAGATTCCTGAAACAAGTGGGCTTTATCAAGATAGCTCTTTTCAAATAGCTCAAATGCTATCGCTTTTGGCAAAAGACGAATTTTATAAGAAGAACGAAAAGGGTGAGCAGCACGACAGATTCATCACTTATATAGACTCTAAGATAAAAGAGATTGCTCCTTTTAAAGTAGAGTTCAGTATTGTTAAAGCAGTCTACTTTGAAGGACTGCAAGATAATGATGAGGCAATTGATGTATTAGAAGTTGTCCGTGAAGAAAAGTCTTTTGAGAATGAACACCGCTTCTACCTCGCTTCACTCTTTGAAAAAGAACAAGAGTACGCAAAAGCG
>CATLVA010000214.1 GCA_950060715.1 uncultured Oligoflexia bacterium
TCTTAGATCCACCTAAAATATATTGTTTAAAATCACCTGAAAAATCAATTCCTGAATATGACTCAAGCATATTTTGAAGGTTCTTAGTCGTGATTGTATGGTGAAGTTTGTGTGAGTATACATCTTTTAGAAATGCTTTAAGTCCACCTTGAGCGCTTAGTTTATGGTTTAGGTACTCCATAAAATCAGCACCCTGATCATAAGCTTTTCTATCTGTATGTCTTCTGTACACAGAATGCGCACCCATTGAAGTTGTCCTAAAGCCTGGAGTTGATCTCGTTCTGTAACCGTCATCTCTCCAACTTGCTATGGCCTCATCAATCCATCCTGAATTCCCTCGAACAGGCATAACCCCGCGGGCAAAATAGCTATGGGTTAGCTCATGCCCCAGAGCTGACATACTAGTAATTGTTGCTCCAGAATACTCCATACCACCGCTACCAGCGATATAGATTGTAAGGCTTGGATGTCCCCATGCTCCTAAAATTGACTCAAGCTCTGCGAGTACTTTTCTCGCATTTCTCTCAGCACTTGAAAGAGACCAAGAGCTTCCAGAGTAAATTGTCATAGGAATTTTGCGTCCATCAATAGACATGAAATGAGTTCTGATCGCAGGGAACCTATCTTTTTTCACCATATGGAAATAATAAGAAGAGGCAGTAAAGTACTCTGGGAAATTGATCTTATAATGATTAGGAGAAACCTCTGACAGCATACCATTGGTAAAAATATCGTGGCGATCAACCGTGATCTTACTAAAGCTTAGTTCTAACTCAAGTGCGTATTGATCAAATTCAAAATTGGCCGGAATATAGCGCTCAAGATATCTTCTATCAGTTAGATCACTCATCCAAAACGCAATATCGATACTATTAGAATTGATTCTTGCATTAGTAGTAATTTCATTTTTAATAATGAGTTTATGGCTTCCAGCTTCTACCACTTTATCAATCATTCTCATTTCAGTGGTATTTTCCGGGCTGGAGATCTCTTTGATATTTACAGCTACACCATCAAGCTCCGCTGAGATAATTTCTGGAACTAAATCAAATAATGGCTGACCTAGCTCTCGCGTCGTAAACTCTAGAGTTGTGGTTGCAATGATCTCTCTTTTTGCCATATCAAAATAAAGATGAGAATGAGCGTTATTGATATCCATGTAAACGGCATTTAACTTGTTGATCTTAAAGCTTGGCGGTGCCTTATCTAAATTTGCGAAGGCGGAAAAGCTTAATAGTAGCAGGACTAATACTTTCAAAACAAACTCCCTTTTGTTCAAAATTAAACAAAAATCATAGCTTTTTGGATATGATTAAACAAATTTTTGTGGCCGACTAAACAAGACAAGTAAACAAAGCTTTGACTATCTGTCGCAAGTCATGGTGTTGGGCTAAGATGATTAAATGGAAATTCACGTTATATTAGGCAATCAATTATTTGAAACAAAGTACTTCAAAACCTTCGAAGGTCATTTTTTTATGTGTGAAGATATAGATCTTTGCAAACACTACCGTCCTCATAAGGCAAAGATTTATTTATTTTTAGTGGCGATGCGGGAGTTTAGGGATCAATTCGATAAAAGCCTAGATTATTTTGAGTTGGAAGAAAAACCTCAATTTTTTGAAAAACTAGCTAAAACACTTAAAAAGAAAAAAGCTAAAAAGATAAAAATGTATGAAATTGAAGATCGATTCTTTGAAAAGAAAATGAGTGACTTCTGTGAAGAAAATAAAATCGAATTAGAGTACATAACTTCTCCAAATTTTATCTGCTCTCGAGATGAGTTTTCTGATTATATTGAGCGCACTAATAAACCTTTTATGAAGACTTTTTATGAAGAACAGCGGCTAAAGCACGATGTTCTTATGGATGGAGAAGTGCCTATTGGTGGTAAGTACAGTTTTGACTCCGAAAATAGAAAGAAGGTACCTAAAAAGTTTGATCTCATTGATGAAATACCTCCTAAGAATAATTCAAAACACAGGGATGATGTTTTAGCTCTGATAGATAAGTATTTCTCTGATCACCCAGGAGATGCTGAAGAATTTTATTTTCCTACCAATCATAAAGATGCAGCGAAACACTTGGATGAATTTTTTAAAACAAAAATGCAGCTTTTTGGTGATTATGAAGATGCCATTGATGAGAGAAATCCTTTTTTATATCACTCTTTGGTTTCGCCGCTGATCAATATTGGATTATTACACCCTCTCACGGTCGTAAAAAAAGCTCAAAAGGCCCTGAATAAAGATAACCTCAATTCAGTTGAAGGGTTCATACGCCAAGTTATGGGGTGGCGAGAATTTATGCGAGGAATTTATCATGAGTATGATGAAGTCCAGCAGAAAGAGAATTTTTTTGGTCATAAGAAAAAACTCAAAGCTTGTTGGCGTAAGGCAGACACAGGTATCCCGGTAGTAGATAAAACAATTAAAAAAGTTTTGAAGTATGGCTATTGCCATCATATAGAGCGGCTAATGGTTTTATCCAATCTGATGCTCATTCTCGAAGTCGATCCTCGTGAAGTGCATGCATTCTTTATGGAAATGTTTATTGATTCGCTTGATTGGGTTATGGGTCCTAATGTTTATGGGATGGGGCAATTCAGTGACGGAGGAATTTTTGCAACAAAACCTTATTTTAGTGGATCAAATTATATCCTAAAAATGTCGCACGAGAAAAAAGGCGACTGGTGTGATGAGTGGGATGGGCTTTACTGGAGTTTTATTGACCGTAATAGAGAGTTCTTCTCTAAAAACTACCGCATGAGCATGATGGTTTCTATGTTTGATAAAATGGATGAGGATAAGAAAAAACGGATTGCTAAAGCAGCTGACAAGGCCCGGGATAGATTAGTTAAAGGTTAGGTCAAAAATTTAGAGGTTCTCTGATTTTAAGTTTATATTTGGCGATAAACTGACATAAGATAATCCTATGGTCTCGGTTTTCGTCTATTTTAATTCTTTCCACTACTTCATTGTTAGAAAGATAATAGATTCCATCCAGATTTGAGTCGATGACTTTGATCACACATTTTTCACTAGCTTTTCTTCCGGCAAGGCAAACAGAAAAACTGTCTTTGGGGTAGAGGTGTAACTCAAAAAAACCTTCAAGCTTTTTTCTATAAGTCTCTGCTCCTAAGACCTTGTGGAAATTTATTAAAGTCGTCTCTAGGTACTCATAGTCCTTAGCTCCAAATGCTTTTTTCAAGTAATTCTCAATCGCACGTTTGGCCTGAGCTTTACTTTTAAAGGCAATATCACCTTGTTGTTGAGTGGTTGAGATTTTAAGTTCAGGCATTCCAGTTGAGTTTTCTTTGATATGGACAAAGTATAAAAATTTTCTCGCTTTTAAAGCTGTATTAAAAGGAGGTTGTAGGTTCTTTATTTCTTGTGACTCATATAAAAGAGCAGCAAGCTCGTTACCTGTGAGCACATATTGAATATCCGCCACTTGGTTTTTAAGTTGCAGGTCTTTTTTCCTTTTAATATTAGGCCTAAAATGATTGATGACACGCGAGCGAATACTTTTACTCTTTCCTACATACAGAAGTTCACCTTCTTCACTATAAAAATAATAAAGACCAGGGGCCTGCGGCAGGTTATCAATTTTACTTGTTTCAAGTTTCGGTGGAGGAGTTGAGACTGGAGACTTCTCATCTAAAGTGGTTTGAGTGATTTCTGGAGCATTTTTTTGGATCAGTTTAAATAGTTCAAAGGTTGCCTTAGCGTCGTCCATCGCCCTATGATGATTTTTTAGGGAAATCTTAAAATGTTTAGTCAGGTTTCCTAGGGAGTAAGATTTAAGGCCAGGAAAAGCTCGTCGGCTCATTAGAACGGTGCAGAGTTTTTTGCGGTTATAGCTAAATCCAAGTTCGTTAAATTCTGATTTGATGAAGTTATAATCAAAGAACACATTATGCGCAACAAAGATGCAACCATCAGTGATTTCAACGATCTTTTTGGCCACCTCGTAAAATTTTGGCTTATCCATGACCATATCGTTAGTTATGCCGGTCAAATAGGTGATATTTACGGGAATACTGCGCTCTGGATTTAAAAGCGTAGAGAAGCTATCTAGGATCTCTTTTCCATCGGTTACGATGATAGCAATTTCAGTGATCTTATTGCCACCGCGATTGGCACCTGTTGTTTCTATATCGATGATGGCATATTTTGGTTGCAACATTTGTCTAGTCCTGGCTTGAGTAAAACTAAAGTTTTTGAGCTATAATGGCAATGCTGTAGAGGAGTTGGTTATCAAAAAATTAAAAA
>CATLVA010000215.1 GCA_950060715.1 uncultured Oligoflexia bacterium
TTTCCACTGAGACCATTCGTAGAGCTGACATCGTACTTACTATATCCCTTATTGCTCTGACTTCTCCAAAATAGAAACGCAAAGCGAGAGTATCTATCTTGATAGGTTGCGTGAAGTTTTGAAGCACTCTGAGATTTACCCTCTTCAGCTAACTCGTTTAAAACTTCAGAAGAACTAGTTGTAATAAGGCTATGAAGACCTTGAATCCCTGACATGAAGTTAGGGTTTTTAGCATCGTCAGCATCAATATTTACTAAAAATGAGTTTACATTATATTGCCCATTCAAAACTCTGTACTCAAATCTAACGATTGGTATTTTATTTTGAAGAGTGATAGTAAAGTCAGCTCCAACACCATAACCATTATCGTCATATACCTGAATCGTTTTGGCATCTCTTCTGAGAATCTGGAGTCTCTTAACTCCGATATACTCGGCACCGGCTTTTAGTCCAACGACAAATCCAGAAGTTGCTAGAGGAATAACTGCTCCCGCAGTTAACTTCGGCACAACTTTTTCTGTTATGATTAAACTTTCACCAACGTCTAGAACATTATTTAAATTTTCAACAACTTCACCTAAAAATTTATTTTTTTCTTCAGGGTCTTCTTCTTCATTTCTCATCTCATTTTGAGAAACAGCTTGCTGAAGATAGTTACTTAGGTCTTTTTTAAGTAACATTACCGCCAAATTTCTATACTTTTCTTTAAACACATCTTTGAGAGAAGTTAGTGGTTTGAGGTGAGTAAAGGTCTTAACATAACTTCCAGTAGCACTCAAAGTCACTTGATCGAGAACATCTACATTCTCTACTCCCATAATTCCACCGAGTGTGAATGCGTAACCAAAAGTATCAGCTAATTGTACTAAGTTTTCAGTCCCTAAATAATTACCTACAACAACGTCTCTAGAAAGTATCAGGTTTCCATTTACAACTGGTGAATACCAAGTTGAAACAGGAAACTGCATGAATTCACCTGTCTTAACAAAATGCTCAAGACCTTGATTAAATTCTTTTTCTGCAAGCTTAATTCTGGCATCATTTGGATCAAAAAGTTTTAAAGCTTCATTCGCCTGAGAAACAATACTATCGATCCCAATAGATTGAAGCATTGAATAGATATAATAATTAAAATCTTTAAATGGACTTGTGGCATCCCCTGCAGCGAATTCACTTGCATAACCATAATCGCGCCATTGAATTTTTAAAATCTTGCCGTTTAATAAGTGAGGCATTTCAGAGACTTTGGAATTAAACTTCATCTCTCTAAATGGGATATCCAGTAAACGCATTAAAGTATTCGTTCTTGAAACTAATTTCTCGACCACTAATTTTGCAACGGGTGCTGGAAAGTATGAGTTTTTCACAACATCTTCAATATCCGCACGAGAAAGCTTACTCATTCTTTTTGCCATCCACTGAGCGTCAGCAAAAGTCGTAGTTCCAAAATTATTGTTTGAAAAGAAATGTGGCAGAATTATTCGATCAGAGTTTTCTTCTCTACCTACTGAATAAGAAAATTTATTAACTGATTCTTTTAAATCTAAAAGTGCATAAGGGACAACGAGTGACCTTAAAACTCTGCTACCTAAGGCTCCTGGAGGAACACCAAATGCAGGGTTATAAAGATCTGTATCTGAAATTTCAACAGCGGCAACGTCTCTTAAATAAAGAGTCAGGCCACTACTTCTTTCATCGTCAATCCACCTTTTAGTGGTTCCCTCTGCTTTTCGGCGCATGTTCTCGATGAAATAGTCTTTCTCATCTGTAGATTTGAAATTTACCGAAACATTTTTTAGCCACTTTATAGCAGGAACAATATAACCAAGCTTTCTTAAATAGTTTTTTCTTAAAAGTGTTGTGTGAAGTTTCTTGTCTGCATAAAGAGTGACAATTCTTCTATCCGAAGTAATGACGCTAAAACGAAACTCACCTGGTGCGGATTTAATTACACCTTGAAAAGAAACAGTATCACCACTATCAACTTCTTTTTGATCAAGCTCCGAATTATAAGGAAGGCCTAAGTTATTTTCCCACATCCCGCGCTCATACTCAGCAGGATCAAGGTTCGAAAGATCAACTCCTTGGGATAGAAGTCTTCTGGCCTGTTCAGGCCTTAAAATTTCTCCATTATAGACTAGATCGTTTGCCGGAAGGGCAAAACCACCTCGTGATATTCTAGCAAAATTAGCAAAAGCTTTTGACCCCACTAAGTAAAATAGGAGTCCTAAACAAGTAAACGATAAAGCTCGTTGCTTATTAATTTGTCGTAGCATACTGCCCCGATTGTTAAGTTCGGAACAGTTGTAACGCAATACAAAATTTCAATCAAAAATATTTTGACGCATTGAAAAATATACCCAATGAGTTTATTTTCACCATTGTTATTTCAATCACTTAGGATCTAATCAACCTTCCAAGTATTACCAGACATCAAAAGATCCTTCATCTTACCAGCGCCTTTTTTAGCGACTTGAGCCTCAATCTGAGAGTAAAAATCCTCTTCATAGATTGGAGCCTCAAATTTTTGAAGAACCCCAAGAGGTATTGGTCCATTATGTCCGTCAAGGTTACTTAAAAGGCTTGCTAAGTTTTTATTGCTTGGATCATGGGTTATACATTTTTCACTATCAGCTGGAATTGTCTTGAATTCGAAATTCTCTAAACAAAGAGCTTTATCTTGATCAGCCCCATAGATAAGTGGCTTACCTTCTTCCAGTCTAACTGTGTGTTCATCTCGTACTTTTCTATTTGTAAAATCATCATGAACTCCATCATTAAAGATAATACAATTTTGAAATACTTCAATTAAGCTGGTTCCCTTATGAGCTGCTGCTTGCATAAAGACATCCATCATATGCTTAGGGTCAGTGTCGATTGTTCTCGCAAAGAAGCTTGCCCCAGCTCCCATAGCAAACTTTGCAGGAGAGAAAGGACGGTCAAATGAACCAAAAGGCGTCGACTTAGTCTTGGTTCCTTGTTGAGAAGTTGGTGAGTATTGTCCTTTAGTTAGACCATAAATTTCATTATTAAATAGGATGATATTAACATCCAAGTTTCTTCGTAAAATATGAGCTAGATGGTTACCACCGATCGATAGACCATCTCCATCTCCAGTAACAATCCAAACTGAAAGTTCTGGATTTTGAAGCTTTACTCCACTGGCAACTGCAGGAGCTCGACCGTGTATAGAGTGCATACCATAGCTACTCACATAATAAGGAAATCTCGATGAACAGCCAATCCCCGAAACGACACATACTTGGTGAGGAGGCACTCCGATTTTGGCCATAGCAGATTGAGCTGCCGCAAGTATCGCATAGTCTCCACATCCCGGACACCATTTGACCTCTTGGTCACTCATAAAATCTTTTTTCGTTAATTTTGGATTTTCACTCATTATAAATCCCCCATGAGTTGGTAGATCTCTCTTTCTTTAAATGGTTTCCCTTGAACTTTATTATACTTTTTCACATTCAATGAAAATTTCGAGTTCAGGTAACCTGCAAGTTGTCCGCGATTGAGCTCACATACAGTTATTTCTTCAAAGCCTCTAAGTAGGCTTTCAAGATTTTTTGGAAGAGGATTTAGGTATTTGATGTGTATATGGGCCATTTCAATCCCATCTTTATTAAGATTTTCAACCGCCTTACTTACTGATCCGTATGTTCCTCCCCAAGAAACTAAACAGCGTTTAGCATTCGGGTTACCAGTAACTTTTTGATCAGGAATATTCAATGCCACTTTATTAATTTTTTCTTCTCTTAATGTGACCATCAGCTCATGATTGGCCGGATCATAAGATACATTTCCAGTATCATTTTCTTTTTCTAATCCACCCACCCTGTGCATAAGATTTTCAGTTCCAGGAATCGCCCACTGACGAACTAGATTTTCAGGATTTCTTTTATAAGGAAGAAAGTTTTCTTGAGGCTCTGCCTTGTTCACTTTGATTTGTGGAAAATCTTTATCTAGATCAGGAAGCCTCCAAGGAGTCGATCCATTCGCAATATAACCATCAGTCAAAAGCATAACAGGAGTCATATGCTCAATAGCTAAACGAGAAGCTTCAAATGCCATCTTAAAGCAATCACTTGGTGACTTTGCAGCTAAGACGATAATTGGTGATTCACCATTTCTACCATACAACGCCATATTAAGATCTGATTGCTCAGTTTTGGTAGGTAATCCAGTAGACGGCCCACCTCTTTGCACATCAACCACAACTAATGGTAACTCAAGCATC
>CATLVA010000216.1 GCA_950060715.1 uncultured Oligoflexia bacterium
AACTGTGTATAATTATATTGTTGATATCATGGTGGTGGAGAATATAAAGCATACAATGAGAATGAAGACTACACAATATTGCAATAGAATACATTTTAGTTAATATTCAAAGTTATTCATGTCATCTCCCTTTGAGAAAAAAAGTTTTTGTTTTGTTTTTCATGGCCTGATTGACCGTTAAATTTTGTCCCGTTGAACGTCCCGATTGGAAAGCTTCTGCATGGGAGGAACCCGACGTGGAGGTACTGGAGAGTCTTCTATGAGCTAGCCTCATCCTCTCATCAAGTTTTGATTTTAAAACTATTAGCTGCCTTGATTCTTCAGGCCTAAATTCTTGGGCGAGCATTTTTTGCTCATAGCCCTTCGCGATCCCCAAGAAAAAAGCGTTCTTTGCTCTGGCGCCTTTGAGATTTGTTTGTTTCTTCCAAAGTCTCTCAAATTCTTCATTCAAAAAGCCGGCAACATATTCTGCAAGCTCAATATTCTCTAGGCTTCCAGATACTTCCAGTTGAACTTGTTTTTGACCGTATATAAAAATCGGACCAACTAAAAAATGCTTGAGGATATCGTAGATAGCAGAAAGCTTGGCATTTCGTTTTGGTGAGCTAAGCACTGTTTTACTGTATAAGGTCCAATCTGATTCCTCAAGGCTAGAGAGATTATGCTTTAAGAGTAATTGATTTGCCTTTAGAGTTGCTAGTTCTGCCTCATGAGGATTATCACTTTCGGCAAGCTTGAGTAAGTTTTTGACCTTATTGAGGAGCTTATCCTTTCTTTCAAACTCGTATTTAAGTTCTTGATGGTCAATGTTGAAGCTTGCACTCTTAACTTCATCAGACCAGCCATAACGCTCGCAGATGGCCTGAAAATGTGGTCCGTGGGGCGTTTCATTAGTGAGGTTGAGAATATGGCATAAATAGTGAGCCACTTCATGGCGTATCACATCCCTTAGGACTTGATCTTTTGCCGCATACATAAGCTTTATATTGAGAGCAATTTGATAGGTGTGTGGATCAAACCAGCCCCATTCTCGGTCACTTGAGATCACTACGATATGGATAGGAAAGCTATAGCGTCCACTGATAAAGCGGCTTCTTTTCACCTCGAAACCTATCTCATTAGCAAGAATGTCTTTTAGAATTTTTTCCGCTTTTTTAGCGAAGCTCAATGTGGTTTCATTGAAGATTTTCATCGCCGACAGCTTAGCTTTTCTCCCGTGAAAAGTCTCTTAATCCTTGTCAAAAACGGTATGAAGTTTTTACAATTTGCGTTGTGCCAAAATAGGGAGGGGTGTATATTACGCGCGAATTTTTAATTGAGGGTTTTATGAAGGCTTTAACCACCTTATTTCTAGTACTTATATCTCTGTCTAACTCGGCTTTTGCCATCAGCGAAATCTACTCGCGAGTGTGTAGTTATAGCTTTACTGAAGGGCCAACTGTTAGGATGGCATCAGGTCAGATAGTTACCAGATGTATCGATCCAAAGACCATCATAGATGAATACCCAACGTCTCCAACTAAAAACTGCAAGAATGGATTTGCTGATGGAGTGATTATCGAAGGCACAGGCGAGTTCGATGAAAAAGTTTGCATTAGGATCAGCTCGATTGGTGAAATCTATGAAACTGCAGCTGATTTTGGCTGTATAAAAGGCTTTCGTTCAGACAACGTAAAGATTTATCTTAACCCAAGATTTCCTTCAAAATTTTGCGTTAGAGGTCACTAAAATAAAATATCGAGTGGATCAAAAACGCTCATATAGAAGGCACTAAAGTTCTCTCTTTTAACTTTTTGTTCTTCTCGGCGCCAATGATGAAGATTTTTCGCCGTATAACCATAACCCCATTGATATGAAGTTAAATTTGATTGAGTCTCAAAGATTTTAGCTTTGGGGTAACGCTCATAATTGGTGATAAACTCTTCCATCAAATGCTCAGCTTTTTTTCGGATGCGTTTAGCTTTCTGAATATTACTCTTCATATTAGAAAGCATTCCTTTTCTGACCATAAGGGCGTGTTCAAGCCGTAAATAGGTTATAGTCAGCATTGTTTTAATCTCTGGATTTTTGATATTTTCTACCGAAGGCTTGTCGTTGATAGCGTTAGCGAGTCTATAGATCTGGCTTTCTACTTGAGACTTCTCTTCCATCAAATCTTTTATAAGTATTCTCTTATGAATCTTATGCTCAGGGAATAACTCATCTCCCATGTTCTGAAATGTAATTACAGAAGTGAGATTATTTTGAGTGAAATGCTTATTCTGGAAATCAATATGCTTCTGAAACCCCTTCGGATCTTCTCCGAGAAGTTTAGCTCCAATTAGTGGGTCAAACTTATATTCAAGGTTGTTGAGGAGAGCCACTGTCCAGTCAAAGAGCCAGTATCCATTTTCCTGGCCTGTTGTGAAAGTGAGTTGACCTTCGATATTATTCTTATGAATAAAGCTCATATCCTCTGCTCGCGCCCTTAGGTACTCCGTGAAATAAAGCGGAAGACCAATATCCATGGCAATGAAATAGGATGTTTCAGGATAAAACCAAGTCCTTCTTTTTTCATTTTGCTCTAGCATGAAATCTCGCATTTTTGAGAAGTTCTTATTGCCATACATAGGAGCACTTTCATCATTTAAACTATAATAAAATACCGTGTGCGGTAGTATTCCCACTTCATTATCAGCATGGCCCGGTAGAAAATTGTAGTTGCCATATTTTTTATTTTTTTGATTAGTTGAAATATGAACCTTAGTCATGACCTTTACATTTTTCTTTTTAGTAACTTTGGCAATTTGATTCAGCCATTTTAGGGTCCTATCATAATTAACAGGTGTAAATTCACTCGTACCCGTCTCAATATTTAGGTAGCTGATGTCTATGTTTTCTAAAAGGTTTGCAAGATTTCGCGCTATTTCTCTACGACTAATATCATCTGAAAATGAACCCAGTATAGAGACTAGCTTAAAGCTATTTTGTTGGTGAAAGGCAAGGCCTAAGGCAAGTCCTGCGTGAATACCAAAAGACTTTGCTAATTTGAATGGCTCTTTAAGTTTTTTGTAGATTTCTTCACTCGGCATTCGCAAAAGGCTTAGGTCAAATATGTTTTGCTGATTTCGAGCTAGCCATCTAATTGTGTCTATTGCAATCTCAGGTGAATCTTGGAGAAAGCCATGAACCCATTCATTAGGGTGTAAAGTATGAAAATGAAAACCACGATATTTAAGCGCAGGTTTCCATTCAAATTTTTTCCCGCAGTATTTTGTCAGTTCTTCTTTTTCAGGGGATATCTGCCAGCGAGGGTGGGGGAATAAAAAACCTAATTTTTGAAGAGCAAAGTAAAAAGTAGAACTCCATTCCTTACTAAGAGAGTAGATTTTGAGCTTTACGCGCCCTCCATTGCAAGTAACTTTAGCGTAATCACCATACTCGTAAATATGATCATAACTGATATAACCTGTGAGGTTGGCTTTCTTTAAAATAATATTTAAATCACGAGTGATCGTATCTTCAAGGGCACTAATACTTCTAAGATTATCATGACTCCATACAGGGAGTGAGATGAGTAACAATAGGGGAATGAGTTTAAGTTTGACCATAACTAATTATAGGTCGGAAAAGGCCGCCAGGCTAGCTGGCGGCATAGGATTTATTCTTCTCTCGAAGCAATTTTTGATTTAAAAAATTCGCGGTTCATTCTTGCGATATTTGATAGGTTAATCCCTTTTGGACAGCTTGCTTCACATTCAGCATGGTTAGAACAGTTTCCAAATGAAAGTTCATCCATTGTTTTAACCATGTTAGCAACTCTCTTCTCAGCTTCAGGCTTTCCTTGCGGAAGTAGGCTTAGGTGAGAAACTTTTGCTGAAACAAAAAGCATTGCACTTGCGTTCGGACAACTTGCTACACAAGCTCCACAGCCAATACAAGTCGCTGCATCCATTGCAAGATCTGCTGCTTCTTTAGGCACAAGTACGTTACTCGCGTCTGGAGCATTTCCTGTGTTAACAGAAACATAACCACCTGAAGCGATCACTTTATCAAAAGCTGAGCGGTCAACCACTAAGTCTTTAACAACTGGGAATGCCCTTGCTCTCCAAGGCTCGATTACAATAGTATCTCCATCACTGAATGATCTCATATGAAGCTGACAAGTAGTTGTTTCAGTTTCAGGTCCGTGAGCCTGACCGTTAATCATACAACCACAGCTTCCACAAATACCTTCACGACAATCACTATC
>CATLVA010000217.1 GCA_950060715.1 uncultured Oligoflexia bacterium
GGTAGATGAGTTTTTTGAAAAACAAAATTTTTGAATATATCTATCTTCCTGATAGAAAGTTTTTGATCTCAATTATTGTGATCTCTTTGGTCGCGTCTTCTGTATTAGGATATCTCACTCCAATTGTAATTAAGGCCTTGTATGATGCCTATGACGTTGAGGGGGCTCTGGATATCGCTATTAGAAATCTACTCGCGTTAGTAATCTTTGAATATCTAATTGCGGTTATCTATTAGATAAGTATTAATCGTTATGTGCAAAAACTTCTCTCTTCGATTAGAACCAAAAGTTACCGCCGTTGGATGCTTAGTTTAGAGACTGCAGGCAAGGGACAATATGGGGATTCCAAGTATCCTATGGGTGAGGTTCTTTCTCGAATCCTAACTGATACAGAAGCCGTAATTGAAATGGTTAGTACTGGAAGTTTTAGGATTTTTATTGACCTCACTTTTATCGCTTCCTGTTTGATTGGATTTATTTCTTTGAATTCAACTTCGGGGGCGGCACTAATTGTTGCAGAGGTCTTGGCCTGTGTTGCACTCGTTATCGGTAGTAAAAAGATGGCGGTTGTTTATATGGAGGTTCGAAAGTCGACGGGGATTATGTCTAGAATGATTGCTAATCTCGCGGGAGGTTTTCGTTTTACTTTCTTTCATCCAGGTAATGATTATGCCCTTAAAAAAGGGGAGGATTCATTTGAGGACTTCTTAAAAAAGCAACTAAAGGCTAATATTTGGGATGCGAGTTATTTCTCACTTGCTGAATCTTTATTTCCTATTTTACTAGCTCTATTAGTTATAGTTTTTCCTTATTCAAATATTACTGAGGTCGCGGTTATTGCAGCTATCGTTGATCTTATTCAAAGGTCAATTGGTCCTATTAAAGAAGTTGCGGGTAAGATTTCAAGTATTCAAAGAGCACGAACGGGTATTATTAGAATCGAGGAATTTAACTCTGATTTAAAAACACTTCCAAAGACGAAATTTGATTCTCAGACTGATCAAGTTGAACTTCAAAAGCTCATCGTGCAAGTAGACCGTTTTGAATATCCTGCACGTAAAAAAGGTGAAAAATTTGTACTAGAAGATATTCACTTTGAAGCTAACCCTGGAGAGCTGATTGGTATTGTGGGACAATCGGGCAGTGGTAAATCAACTCTACTAAAGATTCTTAGTACGGATATCGTATCGGATAAATGTAAAATCACACTCAAAGCAAAAAATGAAGAGCTGGTATTTTCAGGACGCAGTTTAGAGAGTCTCCTTCATTATAAGAGTCAGGTGAGTATTGTAAGTCAGGACTCACATGTGTTTACTTCAAATCTACGCTTTAATATCACACTGAATCATCAATACGAAGAGCGTTTTGATAAATTTTGGGAACAAGTCGGTTTAAAAATTCCTTATGTGAAAAACTGGGGAATAGGTCCTGACGATGCAATCAATCCTAAAGAGCTCTCACTTGGCCAAAAACAACTTCTGTCGGCACTTAGGTCCTGTTACCTAGTCAAACCAATAGTTCTTTTTGATGAAATCTCTTCAGGACTGGATTCCGAGCTTGAAGAGGCGCTTAGAATGCTAGTTCTTTTTATTCAGCAGAACTCACTTACCTTTATTGTTGCCCATAGAATTGAGACGATCTTGAAAGCTCAGAGGATTCTAGTTATGAAAGATGGAAAACTTGTGGCTCAGGGAAGTCATGAGGAACTAAAAGCTGAGTCTGCGGCGTATCAAGAGTTTTTCTCTCAAGTTAATAAATTCTAATACAAGACTTTCAAGTAAGAGAAAATCCGGTAGAATTAAGAAAAATTTAAAGGAGTTAAATATATGAAATTATCTCGAGTTTTTAGTTTGCTACTAGTAGTAGGACTATTTGGTTACGGATGTAGTAAAGCAACATCAAAAGCCGATTACAAATTTAAGAAACCAGCAGGTGACGGAGTCGCAGCAAAGGCCGGTGGTGTGACTATTTCTGAGAAAGAATTATACGCTGGTATTGAAGCTGATATTTACGATGCTGAAATGAAAATTTTTGAAATCAAATTTAATAAGCTTAAAAACTTATTAGTAGAAAAAATCATGAAAAATGATCCTAAGTCTAAAGGTCTTTCTAATGATGAGTATTTTGAAAAATACATCGCTACTAAAATTAAAGTTGAAGAGAAAGATGTTCAGGCTTTTATTAAAGAGAGAAAAATCCCAGCTCAACAAATTAATGACGATGTGATGGCCAAGATTAAGCAGTACCTTACTTCAATGAAAAAGCAATCAGCACTTGAAGAGTGGATTGCTGAGAAGACAGGTAAGGATGGAGTTACTGTTTATTTCCAAAAACCTCGTCGTCCAAGCTTTGATGTTCAAGTTGGAAGCGCTCCAACAATTGGTGGGGAAAATGCGAAGGTTACGATTGTTGAATTTTCTGATTTTCAGTGCCCATACTGTGCTGAGGGAGCAAAAGTCCTTAAAGCATTAAAAGAAAAATACGGAAAGAAGATCAAAGTGGCGATGAAGCAATTTCCACTTCCTTTTCATACTCAAGCTAAAGGTGCATCTATCGCAGCTCTATGTGTGAATGAACAAAGTACTGAGAAATTCTGGAAAATGCATGACCAACTTTTTGCTGATCAAACAAAGCTATCTGCTGAAGACCTAAAGAATACAGCGAAATCTCTAGGTGTCGATATGGCAAAATATGATACTTGTGTAGCATCTGATAAAACTCTAAAACAAGTTGAAGCAGATATTGAGCAAGGTAAAGCCCTAGGAGTTAAGTCGACTCCAACTTTCTTTGTTAATGGTCAATTGGTGAGAGGAGCACTTCCGGTAGAAGAGTTCTCTGAGGTAATCGATCAAGAACTAGCTAACTAAAATACCAAAATTACATGGCCAGCACGTACCTGTGCTGGCACATATTTCCCCGCATAAATTCCCCCCTCTAAAGTGCTATAATTTAAACTAGAGCAGGAAGCTCGTCAGAGGATATCGATGAACGGTGTTGATTACGCACAAAAATTAAATCGCCAGAGAGAGATTTTTCAGAAAAATCTGAACGATGCTAATCGTAATCATAAGGAAGAAGTCGACCATCTAAAAGAAACTCACGAAAATGTTAACCAAAGTAGAGTCACAGCACATAAAAATAGTCTAGAGAAGCTTGAAAAAGGCTATCAGACGAACATCGAAAAAATGCGTGACTCCCAAGCTGAATCTTTGATGAATAAATCTAGAGAGTATGAATTGGCTAGACAAAAAAATGTCGAAGACTTTCATAAAGAGCGTACAGAAAATGCTAAGGAATTTAATCGTCAGTTTAGCAACCTAAGAAAAGACTTTGATCGAAATATTGATCAAACAAAACAATCCTATAAAGAAAGAGCTGATCAAGCAGATATCAACTATGAAAATAGAGTGTCTGATGTGAGGAAGAATGCGCGTAATGATCTTGATGATTATATAAAAACTGTTGAACAAAGAAAAGATGAACAAAATAACCAAAACGTGGCGGAAAAAGAAGTTATGCGCCAGCAGTTTGAGTTAGATAAAAATGCAATTTTAAAAAGAGAACAAGAAAAGAGAAATTTTATTCTTGAAAATGCTGCTACGGATACTCAAACAAATAAAAGACTACAAGAACAAAATTATATCGATAGTAAGACTATGGCGCAAAATCGTTTTAATAAAATGCTAAACGATCAAGACGCGAAGATTGAAAAAGTTGTCACAGAAAGAGAAGATGTCTGGAATCGAAATCTTCAGCAATCTGAGCTTGCACGAAATAGAGAGTTTTCAAAAAGGTATGAAGAGCTCTCAACGCTTTATGATAAGAATATTCGCGATATTCAATTAAAAGGTCGTGCTGATCGGCTGCAAGGCGCGTGATACGATAGCGATCTGCTCCAAGGGGCCGGTCTGGGTAGATCCAGAGGATAATGTGGTGGCGCTGGCCGGGGCGGATGCGCCAACCGTGTCTCCACCGTGGGTGAGCCGCCTGATCGCAGCAGAAGATGCCGATGACCTGATTGCGAGCACTTACAAGGCTGAGGGACAAGAGTTCTACGTCCTGAACGGGGCCAATTTCTGCGCTGTGATGAACCTGAATGATGGCGCATGGCACAAGCGCAAGACGAATGGCTCTGACACATGGGCATGGGTGCGCATCCTGACAGCAGGCAGCAAGCACTATGTCTCCAAGCGCACAGGTAGCGCGTTCATGGAACTCAGC
>CATLVA010000218.1 GCA_950060715.1 uncultured Oligoflexia bacterium
GGGAACAAATCGTTAGTGAAGTCGCGATCACTCCTGTGGTCTCGTTAAGTGATATTTCTTTTGTAAATGCACAAGAGAGAGTGGCCAACTCCTTCAGCAAACGCTCAGCAAGAGTTGGAACTAAATATGTCTTAGCGCTACTTGCAGCCTATACAACTTACTCCACTATGAAAGAACAGGATGGGGGAGCTCTTCTAGCAGGACCTGTGGCAACTGGACAATTTTTAGTCTCACAGAAGGCTATTAAGGAGTCTGAAAAAGCTGATGTAAGGCATTGGACAACACTTCCTAATTTGATGTTAGGAGGGAAAGCAAATCTTTCACCTGGAGAGTACAAGGTTTACCTGAGAACTCAAACAGGAGAGACATTCCTAAATGATCTTAAAGTCGATAAAAGAGATCGGGAAATCTTTACCCATAGAGTATTCTAAATTTATTAAAAGTTCATTAAACACCGAAAAATACTGTGATGAGATCACGGTATTTTTATTTATTATTATCTATCCTATTTAGCTCTAATCTATTTGCGAGCTATCTTTTTACTGATAACAAATTTGAGTCTCATAAAAATTGGCAAGAGTTCTCTCAAGACGAAAGACTCAATGTGAGGAATCTTCTCGTTTATCTAAAACGCTCTGAAACCGGTAAAAAATTAATTGAGCTCGCCAAGGAAAAAGCTGCAGAACAAAATCAATCAATTCTAGATATCATTAAAGCAGGTAGAGGGTCTCTGACTGACACTACTTTAGTGCGGAGGTTTACCACAGGTAATCCTGACGATATAGAGTATGAGATGAAATCCATTGTATATCTTAATCAAGGGCATAACCAATATGATGCACTAATGGATCTCGCTCATGAACTCACTCATTTTGTTTTTAGAGAGAAATTTAATCCTTATACGAAAAATTTTACACTCGCTGAATTCATTCAAAGTACGATCGAAGGTACTGGCGGAGAAGCTCATGCGTTCATGATGGAATGTAAGGTTCACTACGAGCTGTTTCCAAGTAAATCAGCTCGAAATAACTGCAACCATGTCATCGATGAAAGTACGGGAAAACTTTCTAAAGACAAAACGGTACGTCGTTTTTATCAAGTCGGTGGGTATTTCGATAGCTTTGTGGGAATGTTAAAAAAGCATGGAGTTAAAAATCTTTTTCCATTTGTGACTCAAGAGTCAGCATCCTTTGTTTCTAGTGCCTACGGAATTCCTTATCCTGTTGCTGCATTTGAAGAGTATCTTACGGTCTTAAATAAGGTCTGTGAAAATGATCGTAAACGCTTAGGTTATATTCAAAAAAGAAGTCCTGCTTCAGCTAATCAGTTTGCAAGGGATTTTGAAAAAAGATGCTCAGAATTCGACTACTAATTTAATCCATTGAAACCATATCATTAATTCGATACCGAGTTCCCTCTTTTTTAATTAGATACCAATAGTCACTGTATTCTAAAGACCTTTTATCTTTTATATTCACAAAAAATTGATTTGGAGTTCGGGCTGCTTTTTGCATGGTAAGATCAAATTGAAATTTCTTTTTAGCCGCTTTTTTCTGTCTATCAAATGCCTTTTTTAGGTATCCCTTTTTTTGCAATTGAGAAATAAACTTCTTAGAGCAAATTTTTTCTAGTTCAGCGGAATCCTTAGTACTTAAAGCATATAGGTACTGGTTCATTAAACTCTGCATTTCTTGTTCAGTTGAAGCTAATATTTGACTTGAAAATAATAAGAGAAAGATAAGATATTTACTCATTTTGCTCTCCTTTGGATAAGACAACCTCAAACTGACAACCTTGATTTTTTGCAAGGTCTTTTATTTGATTGAGTCTTTTAATAATACTTCCGGGACATTTCGTGGCCTTGAAGTATTGGTGAGGAACAATGGTTTTTATATTTTTATTTTGTTTTTGTAGGTCACACGCAAGTGTCGCGACCTTTCTTACTATATTATCGGGAACTTCAACTTCTTCAGTCGACTCAGCATAAATATTTTCGGGGGTATTAACACCATCTATAATTTCCCATTTTAAAGGGGCATAATTACCAACGACGGCTATTCCGAGGGAAACTAAATTTCCTGAGATTCCACCGGCAGAGTTCGTTTGAGAAAGAACAGGAGTTTCTTTAAATCCGTTTTTTCTATTTCCACACATCACGGTTTTATTCTTGTAGTTTTCAACTTGCTCAGGTGTTAGCTTTGCCGTATATCCACCGGCGTGTGCACCTTTTATATTAGGTGGTCGCCCTTGAATTACAGAAATCTCACCTTCCTTATAATTTTCACTTACTAAGTAGTTATACCCAAGCATATACCAAGGATCTCCTTGAGTAGAACGGTCTAAGTGAAATTGATTAAGGCGTTGAGGCGAGGTATCTTCACTGGTTTCTGTATGATGAATAACGATCATGCTTACTAGCTCAGGGGACCTCAAACAAAATGATGTTTTTGGGTTATCATTTCTTTCATATTCAGTGAGCTCAACATCTGTCTTTTCGCCAATTTTGAGCGTTGGTTTCACCATCATCATCAATTCAGATTCATCAATTAAACTTCCTAAATTAGCAAGCTCTAGTGAAAGCTTATCTTGAGCAGGCTCACGCGTGGGGCATGCATATTGATTGTTATTAACCAGTAGGCTTAGGTCTTTGGTGGTGCAAATTTCCCCATATTCATTCATGGTTTGACGATAACCTTCACCGAGAGCCGAGAATAGTTCTTTTTCTGTTAGGTCTATCTGAGATTCAAGAGCACTCAAATCTATATTTTTACCATTAAGAACATTCGTCTGTTCGTTTGAGAGGTTTTTGGCCAGAATTTCTAAGCGTTTTTTGTATTGTGAATTTTCAAATTTAAATTGAGAGACCTCGCTTAACGTATCAACAGTTACTTTGTCCCAATCATCGAGCATGAATTTCTGATCCAATCCTGTAAATAAATCAGGACTCGTTCTTTGAAGATCTCGCCACGCTTCAAAAACTGAATTGAGCGTAGTAGGGGTGAGGTTAGGAGATTGTAAAAAGATATTTGTAATCCAACTCGTTCGATTTGGTTCTAATGTTTTATTAAAATCTTCATCGATTGCCTTCAGAGTGTTGTAAACTCTCGTCATTTCTGGGTTGTAATCAAATTGATCTTTAGAAGTATTCTGTACATGAAGCAGTCCGATGAGAAATTTATTCATCAACCGATCATAGGATTTATCTAGGTTGTTGAGGGTCAAGTCGCGATAGATCCAATTAAGGATATTACGGCAGTTATCAGCACTGCCAATGGCCAGTTGGACACCTAAAATGAATATAAGAATTAGACCTACTAATCGCCTCATATTAACAATATCGGTATATTAGATGAAAAACTTGAGCGTTTAACTCTTGTTTTTGTGTTGTAAGGCTTTGATTTTACTTGAAAGAATCGAGATCTATAGAAATATTTTCGAAATACATTTTCTCTAAATGTTCAATTTCTACGATTGCGTCTTTGTGCCACCTGTCTGCTTTGTCTTGCCAAGAATCGTAAACAAGCGTCCCTTTGATGAAAACCTTATCTCCTTTGGCCAACATATTCTTGTACTGCTCAGCTGTTTTTCCCCAGCGACGACATTTATGCCAGTAAGTTTTTGGAACTTTATCCTTAGGGGCATTAGAACTTAGTTTTTCAGGAACACCCACTGAGAAAGTAACGACTGCGGTTTGGTTTTTCGTATAGCGAAGTTCAGGATCATTTCCAAGATGACCTATAATTACGATTTGTGAAAAGCTCATAAAAACTCCTAGGATGATGCTGAACTGTAATTTTTTAAACCTAATTTCCACAGCACGAATACTACAGAATAAATAAGAAAGGAAGCGAGACCTATAACGGTAAAAACTTCAAAGCTGTTTTCTTGAGTTAAAAAACGAACAGGGTAGGAAGCCATAATTGAGAAAGGTAAAATGTTCACAAAAAGTCTTCGCATATAACCCTTATAAATCCCATCTGGTTTATGCATGGCCTTTTCTCCGGCATAGAATACGTCTGCAAAACCTTTGGGAGAGGATGTCCAAAAGACGCTAAGAAGAAAAATCATAAAAGTCATAAAATAAAGAAATGCTCCATTGATGAGAAGGAGAATATAGCCAATCAGTTTGAATGCTCCAAATTCAAGTGTAGAAGTGAAAAGAAAATATCCAAGAAGAATAGAGCCAATAATTAGATTGAGCATAGAGTT
>CATLVA010000219.1 GCA_950060715.1 uncultured Oligoflexia bacterium
TGCTGTTACTTTAGGTTTTGCAGATTTAATATGAACATGATCAAAAGTAAAACCCATTTTAAACCACCTTAAATTAAAATCTTAATTTTTTTTTGAAAGTATAAACATTTTTCATGCTACCACTTAGATTAAATAATAACATTATTTCTGACGGCATCCACAAAATTCTTTATCTTATCTAAATTATAAATATGACATTTAGGTGCCGTTTCTGGGTCTTTGAATGCATCTTGAGAATTATTTAAAATTGAAACTCCAATGACTTGAAAGCCTTGCTTCTTAAGAAGAAAAGCCGTCACGCCCGATGCTACCCTACCTGTAAGGCCTACAACAACCTTTTTACCTGAATAATCCACTCTAGTACCCCTAAAATTTTACCTACTTCCATTATAGCTTAATTTAAAATTTAAAAAAATACCGTTCTAGTCGATAAAGCAGATGTGAACATATTTATATTTGAAAATTCTAGTTTCTCTAATAATAGCCTCAAAGACTTTTTGTACTATCTTAAGTATATGGGGCAACGTGGAGTCATCGACTTCAGTTACGCAAATGAAACCGATTCAATGCATTTAAATTTGAGTATAAAAGAAAACTTAATTCTGGATTCTGTTCCAACCTCGCTGATCAAAGATAACGAGGTTAATTTGAGTGAATTCATCAATAATATTAAAAATCCTGATCTGGTTAAACTTCTATCCCAACTTGGGGATTTGAATCGACCAGTCTCAAGTCTATGCCCTCGCTTTTTAAAACTTACTTCGCTAGTAAAGGCACTTCTCTCAAAAAGAGAAATGATCTTTCTCGTTGACCCTCATAAAAATTTAATCAAAGAAGATATCGTGCTACTTAAGAGATGTCTTTTCTTTGAGTCCATCGAGAATCACAGGAAAGTCTACATTCAGTCCATTGATACTAATTGTTGGTTAGATGTGGCAAATAAGATCATCACAAGAGATGAATATTTAAATTTTGAAGAGAAATCAAATCCATTCTTAGAGACACCGCAATTTGATAACCTTAAGCTTGTGGCCTAAAATTAACTGCACTATTTATTTTATAGGCCTTTGTCGTAAATAGATTCATGGGCTTTATTCTTAGGTGTAATTCTAATTGATCTAATGTCAGAATCACTGAACTTCTTTTATGCTCAATATTTTCTAATTGCCCTAAACTTTGATTGCTCTTTATTTTAACTTCTTTGAGCTCGTATTCTTTTTGGTAATAGCAGACAACTTGCACTAGATCTTTTTGACTTAAACCAGTTAATGGTAGAAGTGCTTCGGTAAAGTCCGCGGTGTTTGATAGTGTTTTGATATTTTTACATAATTTCTGAGCAATAACCTCATAATATTGCTTCAAACGCTCGGATGCTTCAGTATTAAGCTGTCCAGGAAGCTCAGGAAGCTTACATATTTTCCAGTTTTTGAAACCTGGATGATAATCAATCTCCATTATCTCATGCAGATCACGGGCCATTTCTTCAAAACGCAAATCGATAAATTTATTAAATTCATTTTGCATTTCAGGATTTGAAAAATTCTTTTCGAAAAAAGAAAGTACACCGCTACTTTTGGTATTCGTAGCGATACCATATTTTGCAAGTTTCAATGAAATACTTAAATTAACATCGCGACCTTCAATTCGAATATCTTCTTCTGAAAATGAATGATCCTGCAAAGACGTATTTTGCTTGCCTACAATAATCACATTGTTAACATCGAGATCTTTTATATTGTTAAAGATACTTTCAGCAGTCGCCTTGGCCAAATCAGGAAGTTTGACGAGAAGATCAGGAAATTGATTACGAACGAAGCTTTCTTGTTGAGAAAGCATTTCAAAATCACTCTCCCTTAGGACTGCTTCAATCGCCGAGAGCTTATACATACGGCGCAACTCTTTAGTGACAAGAAACTCAAATAAATACCCCTTGTATTCATTTAAAAGAGCATTCTTGGCCTTATCCACCTACTTACTCCAATAACCATCTTCTAGAGAGTCTTCACGCTCTGGAAGTCCTTTATAAAGTCTTGGTGAAGATTGCGAAAGCACTTCAAAACTAACTCTATTGGCGTACTTACTTATTTGAGAAATAGAAGAGTAAGTCAAGTAAGTCGCATCGTGCTTTGGTGAGTTTGGAATTTGACTCTTATGATGATCGTTTGCTGAAATATCATGAAGAAGTGCGGCCAATGCAGCATCTCCCGCGCCGTTAGTATTTTTAATTGTTAACGGACCACCATTAAATGGATTGATATGCGTATAGATTTTTAATGGCATTTTACAATCGCGCTTTCTCATCGCTCTCGAGTATTCAAATTCATTATAGTTAACGAGGGACTTAGTAACTAGTGGTTCTTTGGTGCGGCGTTTTACGTCTTCATCCGTATAGGAAGCTAAATATAAACCTTTCTTTCCTACCGTTACCAGTGCCAGATCAACAAGCTCCAAAGCAGCCTCAGCAGCGAGCAGAGAATCTTCACATTCGGTTAACTCATATGCCTCTTCTGCATTCATCGCAAGCGCAGTCACATATTTAGATGAGAACTCTTTTAAAAATTCTCTTTTATCTCTTACAAGATGACTAGTACCTAGTGACATGACAACAGGAACCCCACGAGACTTTGCTACTTCACAGGCCTTCATGGTTGCTTTAAACACAATATCGTTTTCATCTCTTAGAGTATAAGCGGAAACAAGTAATGCAGCTGCATTAGCAATGACTTCCTCCGGGATAAATTCCTCAGAGTAATCATTCATACACCCCTTAGAAATAGCAAAAGTTCTTTCTAAATCGGGTGTGATAAAGCACAGTGCTCTACCCATTGGCTTTTCTGCTGGTTGAAGATAACTCATATCCACGAGACCAGAAGTCTTACAAAGATAGCGGTAAGCGTAGTCACCTACTTCAATCTGTTTTTTAATTGCACCAAGTGCGTAACATGGATTCTCAGAAAGAACTGAGTAATTATGAAGAGTATTTCCTATAGCACCACCCGGAAATTCGCCTCGGATAAGATTTTTTGCTTTTGCTTCTTGGTAGATATCTTCACAAAGCTCATCATCGATAATAAAACTTTGGCCCTTAGCAAAATTATTTGCCGCTAAGAATTCATCAGTCGTTTCAATTTCAATATCAACTAGTAACTGGTCAAGTCCTACAATGTATACGGAAGAACTTTGGTGGATGGTATCTCCAACAGCCGCTCGACCCTTCTCAGTTACAGGAAAGTAATGTTTTGTTTTTCGTCTACCTGGGAATTTCATATCGCCGCATCTTAGCAATGATAAGCCCATTTGGACAATAAACTATTTTTTATGTTATTTTTTACATACTATGAAAATCGAAACAAATCCTATTTTTGACTACTATCCCCCGAACAATAAATTTATTGGAGTTCTCTCAATTCCCCATTCAGGTATGGACTTGCCCGAAGAGTTTACTCCTTACCTCTCTAATAATTCTAAAGACTTGGCTCAAGATGTTGACTGGAAAGTCCACGAATTGGTAGATATAGCTGCCATCCAAAAGGCTGGAATTGCCGTTATTAAAGCTCATATCATCAGAACGGCGGTGGATTTAAATAGATCAAGGGAGCTAGCACTACTCAATTGGAAGAAAAATTCCAAGGGAATTGAGGTCGTTTTAAAAGATCCTGATGAAACCACTGCGCAAAGACTCCTTGGAAAATATTATGATCCCTATTATGAAATGATGAGAACTCTTATGGAGGAGTTAAAGAATTATACGAAGGTACCTAATTTTGTGGATCTTCATAGCATGCCCTCTAAGGCAGAAGAATATCATCTAAAAATTAATCCTAACCAACCAATTGAAAGGCCGGATTTTTGCTTAAGTGATCAACACGGAAAGACCTGCGAGGAAGCTTATATAAAGTTTTTTCAAACCGAACTTATGAAAGGTTATAAAAATGTGGCGATTAACTCTCCTTATGTAGGGGGACATATCACTCAGCATGTTGGGAAACATTGGCCACAAGGAAATAATATTCAAATCGAGATTTCACGTGGAATCTACATGAACGAAGAAGTAAAGGCTCTTAACTCTGAGCAGGTTGAATACTTAAAACCTAGGCTTACAGAAGCGATTATAAACGGATTTGAAACTCAGTTTAGAGCTTAATCAAAACGCACTTTACCTTTCTCCGTTTTAGAAGACTTCTTGGTTTTTTGAATGAGTTGTTTAAA
>CATLVA010000220.1 GCA_950060715.1 uncultured Oligoflexia bacterium
CGAGATCTACCCTCTTTCCCTACACGACGCTCTTCCGATCTAAAAAGAGCTGTTCCATCAGGATGTTAAACTGTTTTTTCAAGCGTAAGATCTCTCTACGAGACTCTTTAGTGATAAGTTCTTTTTTCTCCGCAGTAAGCGACTGATAATGAGTCTTTTTAAGGTTGAGAAGGTTTTTTACGATCTCATTAAGTTCGGAAAAAAGAATATCAATGGAAGGAAGTGACTTTTTTTCCTTAAAGCTTTTTAATGTTGCCTCGATGAAATTCACTTTTTGTCTCAAAGCATTCATATTTTTAAGAATAGCTTCGCGATCAATATGCTCCCCTAACTTTGGAAGATAATAACCTTGTCCTCTATAATCTCTCAGGAGCTCTTGGTATTTTGCCTCATCCCCTGGCTTACAAGTTTTCTTAAAGAAGTCTTCAAAGACTTCGTTATGATCATTAATTATCTTATAGATATTCCCAGACCATTTAATAGGTTGCTTGTATTCAGCACTCGCGCTGAAACTTACAAGCAGTAAAAGACTAAGCCAGCTGTTTCGCAAAATCGGACTCCCATAGACCAAGACAAGTTCTATTACTTAAAATTGCCAACACAGTTTGATCATCAACTCGACTATCAATTTCTGTCATAAGATTTTCCAGGCTATCAACTTTTACGGCTTTAATTCCTTTGCCACCTAGATGTTCTACTATCTTATCACCTGATAAGTTTTCAGTATCTTTCACAGTCGTTCTTAGTGGGTTCATGGCCATGATCACTTGATCAGAATTTTCAAGTGACTCTGCAAATTCATTTTGAAAAAGAGAGCTTCTGGCCGTGGCCGAAATAGGTTCAAAAACGGTCAGGAGTTTTTTCCCTGGGTATCTTTGCCTTAATGCCTGAAGAGTTAAAGTGATCGCCTTAGGGTGATGAGCAAAATCATCGATTACAATCGCCTCTTTATAATGCCCCCTCTCCTCTTGTCGCCTTTTTACCAGTCCAAGCGAGCGTACTGCATTTTGAATTTGGTTAGCTTCAAAACCTAATTCAAAAAGCATTAATGCACAGGCTCCAATATTAAGAAGATTATGTTTTCCAATTATATTCGTTTCAAATTTTACAGTTTCCTCTCCCATAGCAAGAGTAAAAAAACTGCGGCCATTTTCTGTGCTCATCGAAGATGGTCCAAGATAAGAAGACTCCCCATAGATATTCCACTTTAAGTTTGGAAACTCTTCTTTAAGCTCAAGGATGGCCGGGTAATCGTCATTAGCGATGATATTCCCCTTAAAATCTTTTAAAATAGCGCGAAATTCATTTTTTATATCTTCGATTGATCCGAATATATCGGCATGATCAAATTCAAGAGAAGTAAGGATCAGATGATCGATCTCATAAAGCCTGAACTTCGAGATTTTTTTAAAGTAAGCACTGTCATATTCATCCGATTCAATGGGAAAAAAATCTTTTCCAAGCTTTGAAGGTGGACGGTTATCCATTATTCCTCCAATAAAATATCCTGGATCTTGATTAAGTGCCTCAAGCATCTGAGTCATGAAATAAGTCGTGGTGGTTTTTCCATGGGTCCCTGCCACACCGATGACATTTTTATGTTTTAAAATTAACTCTCCAAGAAAAGTTGGAAAAGAAGTAAAGGGCACTCCACATGCTTCTACCTGTCTAGCATAGTCACTATTTCTTGGGACTGAATTTCCAACAATAATAAGGTCGTATTGTTTGAGTTTCGCCTCATCAACTTCGCTTAGATTACAAATATCAATCCCAGAATCTTCTAGGTATGTACTCATCGGCGGAGAGAAACTTAAATCAGCTCCTGCAACTTCAAAACCTGCTTCTTTAGCAAGGCAAGCACAGGCTCCCATGCCAGTTCCACAAATTCTATAAAAGAAAATCTTTTTTATATTATTCGCCTGAAGATCTTTGCCTTCTAGTAGATGAGTTAAATCCATTTAATCTCCTAAAAAAGCGAAGCTAGTTTTTAGAATCGCTCATTACAGTATTTAATGATTCTATTATACACACCCTTAGATGCTTCTCTAACAATAAATGGAAGTTCTGTATTAAAAGAAGAGATTTGAGTCGGGCAGTATTTAAATTTCGGGAAAACCAAAGATAAATCTTTGAAAAACATAAAGTCTTTGGCCATATCAAGCACAGCAATAGAACTCATACGACCAGCTTTATACTCACTAACCATGATATCAAAAGCCGTATGGTATTTTATCCCAGGAAGAGACTTATTGCCTTGAACCTGATGGATATAGACAGCTTTAATCTTAGTTGGAAATTCTTTTTGAATTTTTTCGTATACCAGAACATCAATCTCAGTGTCGTCACCAATAAGAATATATTCATCCGAAGTTGAGTTAATAATTTCTCTGATCGCCGCCAATTTATAAGCCTCTTTTTGACCTAGCTGAGATAAATTTCTCGTGTAGATCTCCTTGTAGGCAATTTCATTGTGAGCAATAAATTTATCAATTCTACCTCTAAGCATATTTGGAGAAGCGGATACAATATAGAGATCAGCCCCAGACTTATCAAATTTCTCCATAAGCTCTGGCATTCCCTTAAAAGCATCTTTATTAAAAAGAGCGTTCCAAACGGCACGAGGTTTACTCGCAACATTAGTAATTTTTAACGTGTCATCAAGATCACTAATAACGGTTAAAGCATTTGCATTAAAGCTTAAAACCAAGGTTAAAATAATAATTAGTTTTTCCATACTCTTTCTCCTAGCTCTCTTCTAAGGGTGTTAAGTCCAGTTTTATTAAACCAAAAGTATTTTGTCGAATTACTCAAAAGAACCCAACCTCTTTGCAGCTCAGGATCGATCCAAAAGCTGGTCCCCGTAAACCCTAAGTGCCCAAAACTTAAGGGTGAACAACCTTCTCCGGCCAGAGTATCCTGTCCCACAGTGTCAAAGCCCACAGCAAATCTTGCGTCGCGCTTGAGGTTTTTAAGTTTCTCAAGCATCTCTAAACTCTCATTCATATTCAATAAGACATTTGATAGGCCATCAATAGTTCCAAAAACTCCAGCATGGGAAGTTATAGTCTTTAAGTTATAGGCATTAGGGTCGTGAACTTTACCAATATTTGGCTTTCCACCGTAAAATCCATTTTGGAGGGTCTGCTCGCTTCCATCTAAATCAAGCCAGTATTTGAGGTTATCTTTCCAGACTGGTTTGAAGTAGTCACGGTAATTAATCTTATACTTATCTTCCATCTCTAACATAAACCTAAGTGCTGAAAGATCTGAATATAGCGTTTCACTTTCTTTGACAGAAAAAGACTTAATATATTCTCTCCAATTAGATTTATCTAAGATCGCCCAAGCAGGTAAACCAGCTTTATGATTAAGAAGAAGTTCTAAGTCCTGTGATAAATTGTTTTCTTTTAAAGCCAGATAGCTATTGGTTAAAGGTTTTGTTAAACTCGCCAGATCAAACCAAATATTTTTAGGCTGAGAGGACTGAAATTCTTTTTTTGTGACCACAAAACTTTCAAAGGTTGATGTTTTGAAATCTAAATAAGAAAAAGCCAATGCATCTGCATCGGCTGATTCTATAAAGTCTAAACATTTAGATTGAAAAAAATTATCCATTCTTTAATTGTGCCTGAGCAGCAGCTAATCTTGCAACAGGAACTCGATAAGGAGAACAACTAACATAATTAAGACCTGCTCTATGGCAAAAATCTATCGAAGCCGGCTCACCACCGTGTTCCCCACAAATTCCACAAGAGATATCAGGGTTTACTCTTCTTCCGGCATCAACTGCGTGCTTCACTAAAAACCCAACACCATCTTGATCTAGACTTACGAATGGATCAACCGGATAGATTCCTTTTGCTTCATATTGAGCTAGAAATTTCCCAGAATCATCACGAGAAAGACCATAAGTAGTTTGAGTCAGATCGTTGGTTCCAAAAGAGAAAAACTCCGCAGATTCAGCAATTCTATCAGCTGTAATACAAGCTCTTGGAAGTTCTAACATGGTACCAATTTTATACTTAATCTCGACTCCACTCTCTCCTGCGACTTCTTTTAATACCTCTAGCGAGTTTTCCTTTAAAATCTCAAGCTCTTTGGCATCACCAATAAGAGGAATCATAATCTCAGGCTTTACTTCGACGCCTGATTTTTGAACTTCTGCAGCTGCCTCGGCAATCGCTCTTACTTGCATA
>CATLVA010000221.1 GCA_950060715.1 uncultured Oligoflexia bacterium
AAAATTGATCAAGAGGAAGTGAAAAAGCAAATTGTTGCTGGACACCTTGATCAGTACAGCAATATTCGTGATGCCATAGTTGAAAAACAAGAAGACTTTCAAGTAGATGAGCAATTTGAAGCTTTCGATAATTTTTTCGAAGGACTAAGCCGTGAGCAGTTATTAAAGCTTATGTTTGTTCATGGAGTTCAAAAAAGTCTTCGAGCGGCAGATGAGGTTGCTAACTCAATGGTAAAAACTATTTCTTACGGTGAAGATCGTCCTGTGAGAAGCGATAGAAGACGCAGTCGTCGTCGTGATGGTGGTCGTCGTGAAGGTGGCCGTGACGGTGGACGCCGCGATGGTGGTAGACGTGAGATGAGCGGAAATCGTGAGCGCTCAGATAGAAGATCTAGTGGGCGTTCAGGTGGTCGATCAACTGGGCGTCGTGGGCAAAGATCTGGTGCAAGATCTAGTTCAGACTCAGGTTCATACACTAGGCACTAATGAAGCAAGTTCTTCTTTTGGTTCTACTGATGTCATGTGCCTCGGAAATGAGTGAAAGGACTAAGAAGATGAAAGAAGAATATATGCGTCTTTGGGATTATTCCAATCCCGAAAAAACTAGAAAAGCTTTTTTAAATTATAAAGACACTAGCTCCTCGGATGAGGAGCTGGCGTTGAAAACTCAAATAGCAAGAACTTATAGTTTACAGGCAAAATTTAGTGAGGCTCACCAAATTCTGGATGAGATTCAACCCCAACTAGCCAAGACAAATAGCATTGTGAAAACTCGTTACCAATTAGAACGTGGAAGAACTTTTAATTCAGCAGGTGAAAAAGAAAAGGCCACTTTAGAGTTTGAAAAAGCTTTCAAAACAGGGACTGAAGCAAGACTTGATGTTCTGGCGATTGATGCTATTCATATGTTGGCGATCGCAGCTTCGAAGCTCGAAAAGAAATTGGAGTGGACCCAAGTAGGAATTGAGACAGCAAAAAACTCTGAGGTCGAAGAGGCAAGAAAGTGGATAGGGGTCTTTCATAACAATAAAGGCTGGGATCTTTTTGATTCTCAAAATTACCCAGAGGCATTAGTTGAGTTTGAAGCCTGTGCGGATTTCTATCAAAAAATGGGAGCAAAAGAGCGCCATGATATAGCCCTTTGGAGTAAGGCCAAAACCTTGCGAATGCTAGGAAAAATTGACGAATCTTTTGCCATTCAAAATAAACTTCTTGATCAAAATAACGGTGAAGATCCATCTGGTTATACTTTTGAAGAGCTAGGTGAGCTTTACGCTCTCAAGCAAGACAAAGATCAGGCACGCTATTTCTTTAAAAAAGCCTATGCTATACTAAGCAAAGATACTTGGCTTTTAAGGAATGAATCTAAGCGTTTGGAGCGGCTGAAAAATTTCTAAAAGCAGATAAGGAGTTTTATGCTCAATTATTATGCTCTATTGAATCAAAATTTTTTAAATTTAATACCCTATGTCCTTGAGTTTAATGCTTTAAACTTTTATTCAACTCTTGCTGGGCATCCACTGCGTGACCAGAAAAAACATAAACGACTCAAAAAACAGATGATCGCCTATATAGAAGATCATTTAAAAGAGGATGCTCAATTGATGAGCTCTCTAGGAATTAAACACAAATTCGTAAGGCCTAAAGATATTCTAGGTCATTACAAAACTCTCTTTAAAATCTTTGTGAACTATAGAGACGTGATTAAATTACGTAATACTAATGATCTTTCAACTAAAAGTGAAAGAGAATATCCAAAATATTTTGATCGTAATTTTCATTTTCAAACGGATGGCTATACCAGTGTTGAATCCGCAAGCATCTATGAACACCAAGTTGAATTATTATTTGCAGGGATGGCCGCACCGATGCGAAGACTGCTTCTAAACGAGGTTTCTGCATTTAAAAACGGGAAGCTTATAGAGCTTGCCTGTGGTACAGGAGCTGCCACTAAAATTGTGTCTGAATTTCTTCCAGAGGCTCAAATTAAGGCCACGGATATCAGTCATGAGTATCTTGAGTTTGCAAAAGAAAATATAGCTGCTTCAAATATTGAGTTCTCAGTGCTCGATGCCACCGAGTTAGATCAAAAAGCAGATTGTGTTTACCATGTCTTTCTCTTACATGAGCTTCCCAGTAAAGAGCGCAAAAAAGTGCTAGAAAAACAATTAAAGGCTTTAAAGCCTGGTGGACGTGCTGTCATTGTGGATAGCATTCAAGTGGGAGATGTTCCTTTTTTAGATGAAGTTCTTTATGATTTTCCGCTTTATTTTCATGAGCCTTTCTATAAGCATTATATTGAACATCCTATTGAAAATGAATTGAGAGAATTAGGAGCAACAAAAATCAAAACTACGATCCGCCTCTTTAGCAAATGTGTAAGCTTTAGCGCCTAGTTGTGATTATGATTAGCGGTAGTGAACCTTGTCTGCTTTAAATTTCTGTTTTGAATCTTTTTGAATCGGTCTTCTTCCTTGCATTGATTTAACGTTTTCAAGAACGGCCAGGTGAACCGTTTTCACTAGTATCGAGTGAGAATCTTGATTCTTTTGTAGTATTCCACTTACGCAATGAATTTTTTGTCCTTCCAAAAATTGATGAAACTTACGATAGACTTGCGGAGTGAAAACAAGATTTAGAAAACCAGTCTCATCTTCTAATGTGTAGAAGACCATACCCTTTGCTGTTGGTGGAGCTTGTTTAGATATTAGCATGCCAAAGACTGAAACAACATGGGTATTAGGTGTTTCTTGGAGTTGGATGGATGTTTTAATTGATTCTTTCTTGATACTATAACTCCAGCTCTCTTTAAGGATTTGAATCGGGTGTTCTGAAGTTGTGGTTCCAAAGGAATGAAAGTCTTGTACGACTTCATCCATTTTAGATTTCTTCTGCCATTTAATTTCTTTATCCTCAAAATCAATAAGCTCTTTGTAGGGGACAGCTGAGCATTTCCAAATAGCATCGTCTCTAGAGAGTTTAAAAGTCGATAAAGCATTGGTTGAAGCAATTTTAATATAATCATCTTTAAACAGTTTGGTTCTTTGAATAAAATCATCAAAGTTTTTAAAAATACCATTTTGATTGCGCTCAAAGCATAGACTCTCTATTCCCTGTTCTCGTAAACCACTCACCAGTCTAAAGCCTAATCGAATCGCAAATACACTTGGTCTTCCAGGCTTTTGTTGAATCTCTTCGAGCTTATGATCCCAAGTTGAAGTATTAATGCATAAAGGAAGGATCGTGACATGGTTTCTCTTCGCCGCCTCTAAAAGTGCGTGTGGAGAGTAAAAACCCATCGGTTGAGAATTAAGGACAGACGCATAGAATGCAGCAGGGTAGTGACACTTTAAGTAAGAGGATGCGTAAGCAATAAAGGCAAATGAAATGGCGTGAGATTCTGGAAAGCCATAGTGAGCAAACCCCTTCATTTGATGCATGAGCTGCATCGCAAACTCTTTTTTTAACCCTCTTTTCTTAAGGCCATCAAAAAGCTTTTTCATAAATGGGTGAAGATTACGGTTGAAGGCTTTCGAATTCCAGGCTCCAATATTCTTTCTCAATTCATTGGCCTCTCCAGCTGTAAAATCTCCCAAGGCGACTGCTATACGCATCAGCTGCTCTTGAAATACAAGAACACCCATTGTACGGGAAAGAATTTCTTCCACTTCTTTGCAAGGATATGTCACCGGTTCTAATCCATTACGCCTGCGGATAAGTGGGTTTTTTGCGTCACCCTCTAGAGGACCTGGACGAATGGTTGCAATTTGAATAACAAGATCATAAAGGTCTTTTGGCCTAAAACGAGGGGCCATTTCTTGTTGGGCTCGAGACTCAATTTGAAAAACTCCAACTGTATCAGCTTTTTGAATCATTTGGTAAGTCGGTTTATCATCTTGCGGAATATCGTAGAGGTTAAATTTTTTTCCGTGATGTTTCTCAATCAGATCAAAGCATTTTCGAACAGCACTCAGCATTCCTAGTGAGAGGCAATCTATTTTGAAGAAACCGAGTTCTTCAATATCATCTTTACTCCACTGAATAACAGTTCGCCCTTCCATCGTGGCAGGCTCTTGTGGTACTAATTGGTCGATCTCATGTTGGGAAATAATAAATCCACCTGAGTGCACTCCCATATGCCTTGGAAAATCGAGAAGCTTTTTA
>CATLVA010000222.1 GCA_950060715.1 uncultured Oligoflexia bacterium
AATCTGGGGACGTAATAAACAAAACAATTAGGGTTGAAGAATAATAGGAGCACAAAATGTTTAACTTGAAGAATTTATTAATAGCACAGCTTGCATTTGCATCCCTTGCTATGGCCGGTTCTGGACCATTAGAAGACGGTAGTGATGTTTTTGGAGTTCCAGTTTTTAGTTTAGAAGCTACAACTTCAGCTCTAAGTGAGTTAGATGAAAATAAACGTTATAACTATACTAACATGTTGGTTAGTAGCTATAACCATTCAGCTGATATCAATACGCTAGAGAATCTTGTTGGCGCTGCCAATGCAATCAAAGACTTAACTGCTGAAGCTGGAGATGCTGATTGGGTTGTAAGAGAAGCAAGTACGCTTTTGAACAATTCAATTTTCAATCTTGCGAAGTATTCAGATGTGGACGCAGCAAACTTAATTCAACTTTTTGCTCAATTAGATAACCAAACAAAGAGATATGAAGTCATTTCTTATTGGCAAAACGCTGTTAGTGAAATTGAGAATATTAGTGATCTTTCTGAGTTAGTTGCATTTGCCTCTCAAGCAGCAAATATTTCAGCTAGCAAAGGTGATGAGGATTGGGTTCCAAGAGCTGCAAATTCACTTGCTTCACAAATCACAATTAAACTGACTGACTTAGATCCTGCACATGAAGGTGTTTATTCAGTTAGTATTACAAATGCTCAATCAAATAAAATGGGATTTGATAAAGTTGTTATTCTCGATTCAACTTCAGAGAAAAATCTTGTGGTAAAATTTATCAACTCTAAATTCAATAAAGTAGCTTACGAATACAGTAACGCTAAAATTGTCGGGTCTAAAATCTCTGGAAAAATGGTATCTAATGCGAGTTTAAGTTCAACAGTTGAACTAGAATACGACAGAAGTTCAGGGGCAATTTCAGGTACAATTCAAACGACTCAATCAACTCCGATTGAATTCAACGGAACTCAAAACTTCTCAGCTAGTTCTGTTTTTGCAGGCGAAGTGGCGGCTGAACTTGATGAGGATTCAATCGTAGGGGAAATGAAAGGATCAATCCTTGGGGTTCCAGGAACTATGAGTATCAGAAGTTTTTCTCCTGGTGTTTACTCAGTTCACTTTGCTGCAAATAATGGCCTGATCGTAATGGACTTTGTTGGTAAGTTCTTTAAGAAAAATGGTGTTTTATCGGTGACATATAGAAATCAAGTTAAGCTTGTGATGTCATTGAGAGTCGTAGATGGTCAGAATAAATGGACTGGAAATACTTTCTCAACAACGAATGGATCTGTAACACCGGTTCTATTTGACGCGAAATAATTGAAAGAGAATCATTTTAGCAATAGAGGCCCTCGATTGAGGGCCTTTTCTTTGTAAATATTACAAAACCTTCATAATTACTTAAACTTAACGCTTTGCAGTAGTAAAATACCTCAAAGGGTTTATTATGAGTATATATAGTAATTTCAGTAACTTAGAGGTCGTGAAAAACATCGATTTTGTCTTGCGATCTAAAGCCGCAAAAATTTATCTCTTGGCCTGCGAGTATCCCAAAGAGCCACTTTTAGAAACGGCTGAATACCTAGTTCAAAACCTAGCTGATGTTTATAAACATAAAATTCTCATTTTAGATTTTGATCCAACTAGAAGCTCTGGTACGACTCAGTATCAAAATATACAGTCACTTGATTTTCTATCAACTGAAGACCCGAATGGATTAAATATTTACACCACTGAATGTCTTAATCATTACGATTATATTTTTGTGCTCCCACATATAAAAATGAATTTAGATCGAACTGAGATCCCTAATCTAAAGCTAGATTCTTCTTTTCTTATGAGAACAAAAAAATCTGTTTCTCCGGTGGCCAGCAGGATTATGACAAAATCTCTAACTGACTCTCAAGTGGATATTGCGGGTCTATTCTATAGGGAAGCTTAAAATGAATAATGAAAAAATTATGATCAGAGATTTTATTCTCGTTTTAAAAAAATATTCCTTCGCCGTTGTAGTTATTTTCGTGCTTACAATTGGTTTTTCAATTCAACTTACGAATTTTCTAACTAAGCAGTACAAATCGGAATTTGAAATAAATGTTTATTCTAAATACTTTAAGAATCCGCTTATTTCAGAAATCATACCTGGAGTATATAATATACCTGAGATGCGTTTTACAATTGATTCAATGGTGAAAGAGGCCATCAGTGAAGAGTTTATTGACTCAATTGCAACAGAGTTTGATTTTTACAAATTGGATACAGACGAAGTAACACTTGCTAAAAACAGACAATTTCTTAGAGATCGTTTTTCAGTTTTTTCTACAGGTGGACAAAGCTATAAAGTAACATTCACTGATAGTAATCCATATACAGCTAAAAAAGTAGCTGAAAAGACGCTCGCGAAAGTTAAGTCTCAATTTGTTGATAGTCGTATAGCAACAATTGAAATGGTTAAGCAGATGATGTTAAATCGTCTTCAAGCGTTTAGCGCCACTCAAAAAATCTCAACTAAAGGTTCGGAAAAAGCTCTCGCATCTAAGTCCCCGGATGTCTTAAGAGCAGAACTCAAAAAAATTGAAACAAATATTTCGGCCATGTCTAAGCAATATAATCGTTCTCACCCTAAAATGCAGGAACTAGTCAGTCGTAAACAAACCATTGAAGTTTGGCTTGAAGAGTTTGGTCAAAATGCATTTTCAGCAAATGAACTTGCAACGATTTCAATGCCTACAGAAAAAGTGATTAGTGAACAGATTACGAGCAAGTTTTATACGAAATATCATGATTTTAATATGGCACTTGATATTGAGAAGCAGTCACTAGAGTCTTATATTGGTGTTATACAAAAACCACAACTTCCAACAAATCCAATGTGGCCAAAGAAGCGATTGTTTGCAGCAGTTGGTTTTCTATTGGCATTGGTCATTTCGTTTATTTATATATTTGTAAAAGAGATCATGGTTCCAGGACGCAGGGAACTTCTATTGGCAGAAGCTGCGGAATTGAATACTCTTTATCTCGGGCAGCTAAGCAGTATTGAACTTAAACCGGCCAACAAGACTGATCTTGCAGGAGTTTCATTGAAAGATGGATAATTTGAATGTTTTTATTCTTAACATTCAACAAGTTTTTTTGGCGCTGTTAGCAGCGTCATTCGCATTCTTTATCCTACAAGACCGCGAGAAGGTTAGAGAAAATTTGCCTAAAGAGTCTCGTGTTTTTATGACTCTCGTTTTAACTGTTACGACCATAGGGCTTGCTTTTAATTTTTATGATGGCTTTGGAGAAATGGGTATTATTTACGCCGTAGAATTTGCTCTGTTGATAGTGATGTGTTTAATTGGACCGAAATACGCGGTAAGTTTCTTTATTTATATGCTTCTCTCAAGACCATGGGAGATTTTTGATAATCAATTAATGGAGTCAATGCCAAGAGACTTATTCTATCTAACAGCATTGGTTGTAGTCGCTTCAAAAATTGTTAATAAAAGGTTTTATTTTAGATTCAATGCGGGAACGGTGATTGTATTAGCATTTTCTGTTTGGGTCTTTTTCTCTGCTTTTTTCAGTCCGTTTCAGATGGATGCTATTTCTAAGTATGCAGAGATATTCTCAAAAGGCATAATTGTATTTCTTTTGATTCAAAATGGTTTCGATCAGGGACGTGACTTGAAAGTGGCAAAGCTTACAGTTGTTCTCGCTATTTTGGAGAAGAGTATTATTAGCTTCTATCAGACTTATTTAGCGAGTATGCAGTCGCTTAGTATTGAAGACGAATATCAAAGATTAGAAAGTGTTGGAATCTTGTCTAACTCAAACGATATAGCGGCCATTTTTATTTTGGCGATTCCCTTCACTCTCTTTTTCCTTTTAAAGACAAAATTGAAACCGTTCAGTTGGTTAACGGCTTTTTTAGTAGGTGGGATCATGTCTTACCTCGTGTGGAAATCACAATCTCGAGGTGCAATGCTTGCGCTTATGGGTACTTTTGCTAGCTACTTTTTTTTGCAGGTTCGTTCAAAAAAGCATATTGCTTTGGTCTTAGTTCTTGCTTTGGTTGCAGCCTTAGGTTCTTTCGCGCTCATGCAAAGAAAAGCAGAAGATTTAGAAGGTTCTACTAGCAATAGAATTATTTTTTGGAAAGCTGGGGTCAATATGGCGG
>CATLVA010000223.1 GCA_950060715.1 uncultured Oligoflexia bacterium
TTAAGTCTAAAATAGAAGTGATGAAGTTATTTAATTCCTGAGTGGAGTTAATTATATTGCCCAATAGCTCATCTTGCTTACTTGTATTTTCGTATTGAACCTTCAAAATATCTGCAATTCCAGCGATTTTAGCCACAGGAGTCTTTAAGTCATGACTCATAAGCGAGATAAAGGTTGCTTTTAGCTTATCAACTTTCTTAAGCATCTTAGATTCTGCCTGAATGGCATAACGGGTTTGGTACTCTCCGATGGCCCTAAAAGGAACCCAAATATAATAAACGACAAAAACAGATAAAGTTAGATGAGAGACTTTTATCCAAACACCAAAAAGAATGAAACTTAAATAGGTGATCAAAAAAATCGAGACCATAATCATCATAGTTATCGCCAAACCTTTTGCTGGCTGAACTCTTGATATAACAAAGGAAAGAAAAATCGCGATCAAAACAGCGATGACATCCGTAATCCAATCGGGTAACTGAAAAATTGTTTTTTTATTTATGAGCGCTTCTATAATTTGAGCATGTACATTTAACTTAGGAGCTTTTGCATCTTCTTTTCCAAAAGGAGTAAAAATAAAGTCACCCGAATTAGATAAATAACTTGATCCGATGAGGACTATTTTGTTCTTAAAAAAACCTCGGGGATAATTTCCTACAACAACTTTGTGAAATGGAATCGTCTCTAAAGGCTTAATAATTGTTGGGTCTTTTGCGTACCTAAACATCGCGAAGGTTGCATCGGATTCTCGATCGTAATACGAACCGGTAAAGCTTTTTGAATCATAGGAGATGTTTCGCTTCTTTTGAAGAAAGCTATTTGCCATCCATAAATGAAATGAATCTTCTCCCGAAATGTTTAAGATGGCGCGTCGAGTGACATAATCTTGAGCGAAAACTGTTCCATCTTTATTTAAGATTGCTAGCGAGTAACCAAGATCACGCAAGTTCGCTGGAGGAATTTGCTCACCCCAAGCATCCTTATCTGTACCTATACGAAATAAACCACCATCATTTCTAAAATCAATAATCTTTTTTCGAAGCTTTTTTAGATACTCTTCGTCTAGGTCACTTTCTGGTTCTAAAAAAGGAACTAAATAACCAATTCCAAGTGGCTTATCATCTAATAGTTTATCTAAGAAACGATTGTGAGTGGCATAAGTATAAGGATACACCTCTCCCAAAAATTGATCTGATTGTTCATCCATAACAATCGAGACGATTTGATCATCAGAATGATTGAAAACATCTCCTCTGACCCATAGGTCATAAAAAATGGCGTCCAAAGAGTGAAACGAGTACTGGATGAGAATTAAGATAAATATTAAAGTGAAAAAAAGCGGATAGAAATTGTTATACTCCAGCTTTTTCAATTTTGTGATTGTGTTTTTTAAATCAATTTTTTTCAAAGTAACAATTCTCTAAAACAGGGTAACTTTCTAAGTGTTCAACTATAAGATTTTTAACCGAAAAATTGTCTTTAAAATGATCGACTAGAAGTTGATCAAAGGTGTAGCTCTCTTTTTTTGAGCGGTTCACAACTGCTTGCAATGCCAAGCTCGCGTCAATCCTTTTTGTCTTTTTAGAAACTAAATCAAAAAGAAAAAATACCGGCCTAAAGAGCCCCATGAGAAAAAGGCTAAAAACTCTAAAAAAAACATTCTCTTTTTTAATTAATAAACCACCGTTTCGATGAATTGAGAAAATGAGTGAGATTCCAACGACGACAAGAAGTATTCCTTCAATGATATGTGAAGAATACATTTCATATTCTCTGACTGCGAGTGCACATAAAGATATATATAATAGACTGGCCAGAATTAGTGCATTTCTAACAAGCCAATAAATCGTTATATAAATAGAGGAACTAAGACCCATGACTTTTGTCTGAATTAAGGGGTTACCCATTTTTCTGAACTTAAATAGGTAATTAACCAGTGCTTCTAGTTGATCACTACTGAGCTGCTTAAGTAAGCCTCTCTCTAAGACTATCGACCAAGTACCTCTAGATTCAGATACAAAACAATTTCCTTGTCTTCCACTATAAATATAGACCTTAGGTTCTGATTGACCTGTTTTGTAAACTTCATTTTTAATTCTCTGAAATAATTCCTGTCTGTCGGTATCTATAACCTCTCTAGCATTGAGATAAATCAACACGATCTTATCGCTATAGGCATAGAACAAAGACCAGATGACAGCGCAGCCCAGCAAAGCAAAATTCAATGCTCTCCCTTCAAAAAGCATAAATGCCACAGCGCAAAACAGACTAAGTCCAAAAATATAAAGGAGACCTGAAAGTAAATACTTCATATTTCCATATCTTACGCTGTTTTTCACTTATCTCCTACCTCTAGGTATTTTTGTCATATTTACAAGGTGGCACCAATAGCCTCGACATTCACTTAGATTTGCGTTAAAAGACTCAGACTTCAGCTGCACGAAAGGGAACAAATTGGACCAAGATGAATTGGAATTACTCCTTGAAGCCCGCGCGCACTTATCCAGAGGGGACGGCTCTGGTAAGGATGACGAACTCATCTGCGAATGCGAATGTGTCAGTTTAGGTGAAATTAGGGGTTTTGCAAAAGATCATCAAATCAGTTTGGAAACACTAAAAGAGCATTTTAACCTGGGGGCGGGTTGCTCAAGCTGTGTAAAGAACTACGACTTTTGGAAAACAAAAATTTAGGGTAAGTGTATTTTTAGGAGAAATTATGGGATTTGATAGGCTACTTTTCGGTACCGCTGGTGTACCAAACTGCACAGTAAAAAAGAATAATCCAGTAGAGGGTGTTCAAAAGATACACGAACTAGGCTTAGATTGTATGCAACTTGAGTTCGCTCATGGTGTAAGAATGAAAGAAGAAGTTTCTTCAGCATTACGTAAAGCATCTTATGAGTTAGGTGTTCCCCTTACTTCACACGGCCCTTATTACATTAACTTAAATGCTCGTGAGCAAGATAAAATCGATTCTTCAGTTGAAAGGATCATCCAAACAGCTAAGATCTCTGATCTTTGTGGTGCGGAATCTATGACTTTTCACGCAGCTTTCTATATGAAAGATTCTCCATACGATGTTTTTGATCTTGTTGAAAAATCTATGAACGTTATTGAAGAAAGACTTTCTAGACTTGATATTGAAATTGAGCTTAGACCTGAACTTACAGGAAAAACTTCTCAATTTGGTTCTCTTGAAGAATTAATCACACTTACTAAAAATGTAATGAGTGTTAAACCTTGTATCGACTTCTCTCACCTCTATGCTAGAACAGGTGAATATAATTCTTACCAAGAAATGGTTGATGTACTTGATAAATTAGAAACAGAACTAGGTGCGGATGCCCTTAGTAATATGCACATCCATGTTTCAGGAATCAGCTCTAACTCAAAAGGTGACTTAAAGCACCTTAACCTTGAGAAATCTGACTTTAACTGGAAGGCAATGCTTGAAGCCCTTAAAGCTAAGAACTGTAAAGGCTATATCATCTCCAACTCACCTAACCTTGAGGTGGATGCCAAGATGCTTAAAGACTATTATATAGCACTATAAAAAAAGCCCTCGTAAGAGGGCTTTTTTATTTCTCATTTTTCAGCATATCACTTAATTTTCTAATGGCAGTAGACTCTTGATCCTGAGCCTGGGGAGTTGAAGATCCTTTGATCCTATATCCCAACTCCTGTAATAGATGATCGGCAACAGCAACCGAATTAAAGATTAAACTTCCACGCTTTCTCACATCAGTGATATACGCTGAATCAACTTTATCAAGAAGGACCGGTAAAATTTCTTTCGCCGCCTCAAATTTTTTATCAAGGTATTCTTTTTCTTTAATTTCGCAAAGTCTTGCCATTATCTAATACTCCGTAACTGTTATTCTAGATTAACAGAAACTGGATTTCAGTAAACTGAAAAAAATATTATGAACCACTTGCTCCATAGTTTGGAAGTACCCGCGCCGACGGGTCAAGTACATCACAGTTCTTCCACTCTTTATTAGGCATCCAAAAGTCATCAACTAGATATGATTTCCCGGGATAAAATTCTTCAAATAGCTCTCTAAATAATAGCGATTCACAAGTAAATGGTGTCGCATGTTTAAATTTTAATTTAGCATCCTTTACTTCAGACTCTGAGTA
>CATLVA010000224.1 GCA_950060715.1 uncultured Oligoflexia bacterium
TCTGGAATTATTTGAACTTCCTCCGGAAAAGGCATTAAAAGAAGTTATTAGCACGCTGGAGTATGCTGTGAAATTAAGAAGAATGAGTGTCCCTGTGAGTAATAATTTCATTAAATCCGCTTATAACTAAAAGAAAAGGCTTTGAAAGGAATTTTGTAAAAATTCCCAAGTTTTCGTGCTAGATTAAAGCATGCCGCTACTGTTTTTAGTGGGGCTTTTAGTCTCCCTTACCACCATATTTTTCATTTATCAGAGAAAAAGCTACCCCCAGATTGCTCCCCTAAAGAGTCTAACAGGGCCTGAAAGTCAGTATGAATTTGTTAGCTCTACCGAGTTAAGACAAGTTTTGGAGCATCCGGAAACCATGCAGAAAGTAGGGGAATGCTTTTTAGAGAATAAAGTTAAATCGATCTATCTTGTGCATGGTACTTTTGTGGGGGAAGATCCTTTTCATGTCGCCTCGATTATAGAGCGCTCTTTTCCAAAACTTCGTCCAGAGTTAGTCGAGAGTATTCGAAAGAAAATTAAAAAAGGGCAAGATCTTTTGGCAAAAGACATTGGTAATTTTGTGCCAGAACATATCGAATACCTTTCAAAATTTATTTCTAGTAATGTGTATAATTTTTCTTGGAGTTCAGGCAATCACCATTATGCTCGGGTTGAAGGTTGTATCAGGTTAATTGAAGATTTGACTCAAAAACATGGAAAGGGTGATCGCGTGCTTTTAATAGGGCATAGTCATGCTGGTCAGATTTTTGCTGTGTTAACTCAATTACTTTTTAACCCTGAGTTTAGGGATTATGTTCAACTTTTATTTCCTGCAACAAAGCTTTTGGAAAATTTGGCAGTTATTCAAAACATGAAACTTGATATTGTGACTCTAGGTACACCTGCGAGGTATCCTTGGTTTTTAAGTGATAATATGCAGCTTTTACATATTATAAATCATCGAGGAACGGATCTATTTGGAGGAGGGTATAGAGATAGTATTTTTACTGGAAAAGGAGATTATATTCAGCAATGGGGAGTCTCTGGTTCCGATATGAATCCCGCACAAGTAGAGATTAAGCAAATCAACAAAAAGCTGGAGAGATTCCTTGGTGCTGGCTCAAACCTTAATATTTTAAGACGAAAAATTGCACTGAAAAGAAGACTTCATACTGATGGGATGCATTTACTCGTCGACTATGATGACGCAGGGAAATTACCTAATTTCGTCCTCACCATATTTGGACATGGAAGTTATACCCGACTGAAATTTCTACCATTTTTATTAAATAGTATTTGTAAAAAAATTTATCACTAGACTCTTGACGTTCATAAATCTGCACACATCTTTATTATTGAGATAAGCGCTTGTTGACTATAACAAATAGGAGACAATTTTATGAGAAATTACAATTTAGTGAATTTTTTTGACGATCTTGAAAGAGACTTTTTCAGAAACCCTACTGTTTCAAAGAAAACATGGGCACCTACAAGTTTTGTAGAGGAAAAGGAAAATCATTACCACTTATCATTAGACGTTCCAGGGGTTGATCGTGAGCATTTAAAGGTAGACCTCGAGGATAAAATGATAACAATTTCTGGTGAAAGAAGTGACCGAAAGGCAACCAAAGACGCTGATACTAAAAGCTATTATCAGTTTAGCTCTAAGTTTAGCCTACCAGAGGACGTTAATGAGCAAGAGGTAGACGTATCTCTTCATAATGGAGTTCTGGATATTATTCTTCCAAAAGCTGTGAAGAAAATGGAGACAAGAACGTTAGAGATTAAGTCAGGGCCATCTGCACTCAATTAAAATTAATCGAGGTGAAGGGGGCAGTCTTTAGATTGCCCTGCTACCTTCAAGCTAATTTTACTTGGGCGATCATCACTGCAATCAAGTTGAACTTCAACTTCATTTTTTTCATCTCTCAAAATTAGATATGAGTTACTTCTCTCACAGTAGGGATTTTTTTGCTTCAGCTGTTCGGCTGTAATAATTGGAGCTTGGTGAGATAGTTGATTCGTCATTTTTGGACAGGTTCTAACGATAAAGCAATCCATTTTCTGAGTGTGGCCATATTCTTGGCAGTTTTTTGTTTTAAAATATTCGACTGAAACCTTTTTCCCTTCCAATTCGCAATTTTTGAGTATGAGCTTTCTCTGCTTAGGGAAAAAGTACTCGCAAGCAGACTGTTTTGCGTAAGTATTAATAGAAATAAGCAATAATATTATCAGGCGCATAGGTCTATTTTATTTCCTGCTTGTCAGTTGGGCCAGTAGAGGAGAAAATTACTTATGACTAAAATAGAAGCCTTTGATTTTAAACCTGGCCGGCGAATTGCTGGGAAATATATTGTGCAAGAAAAACTCGGTGCCGGTTGGGAAGGTGAAGTTTATAAAGTTTTAGAACTTCACACTAATATTGTAAGAGCAGCCAAGCTCTTCTACCCCCATCGTAATGTTGGTTTTAAGCGCTCAGTTAAATTTGCCAAGAAATTGCATAAACTTGCAGATTGTACAATTGTTATGAACTATCACGCGCAAGAGATCCTAAAAATAAAAGGTCACGATATTATCTGTATTGTTTGTGAATTTATTGAAGGTGATATGCTTTCTCAAATTCTTAACCGCCAAAAAGGAAAACGACTGCCAGACTTTCAGGCTCTTCATTTATTATACGCTCTTACTAAAGGAATCGAAAGTATCCATTTGTATGGTGAGTATCATGGGGACTTGCACACGGATAATATTATTGTGAGACGCTATGGCCTTGGTTTCGATATTAAAGTTATCGATCTTCATCATTGGGGAGATTCAAAAAAAGATAATAGGGATGAAGATATCATTAAAATGATTCGTGTCTTCTACGATGCCTTGGGGGGAGAGAAATTCTATATGAAACAACCCCATGCGGTGAAAAAGATTATTAAAGGTTTGAAAAGAAGTTTAATATTAAAAGAATTTCGTACCGCAAGTGATTTGCGCTGGTACATTGAAAATTTAGATTGGGAACATGGAAACTAAAGAATTTTATTCTCAGAGTAAAGAAGTAGAATCAGGGGTATTTGATTTTGGTCAATACCGAGTCGGTCATTATATTCGTAAAAATGTAGAAAAATCTGCGGAGAATGAAGATTCGATATATTTTTACGGAGTTGATGATAACTGGGTATGTGGAGTGAGTGATGGTGTTGGTGGTCACCCTCGTGGTAAAGACGCCTCTGAAATTGCAAGTCTAGGCGTCCTCAATTATTTTAAAAAGAATGGTTTTTCTCATCAGATATTTTTAAGAAATTTAGAATCAGTAAATGAGAAAATACGGGACCTGAAGGTCGGGGCAAAAACTACTCATAGTGCGGCACTCTTAAAAAAACATGATTTGAGAATCTATTCTATCGGAGATTCTGAGGTGCTTCTTTCAAACACAAAAGGACAGCTCATTTATTCAAATATTCCCCAGTCGCCAGTAGGTTATGGTGTTGAAGCCGGTTATCTGGATCAGAGTGAAGCCTTAGATGATCCCCAAAGACATTTAGTGAATCATCTTCTTGGTGATGAGGTTTTGCGTTTTGAAGCAAGTTCATCTATCTCATTCAAAAAAGGGTATTCATTACTCATTGGTAGTGATGGAATTTTTGATAATCATGATCACGAAAAATTGTTAGACATCATCGGCGGTGGAGCGTTCGATGAATCTTTCGAGAATCTATGCAAGCTCTGTGATGAAAAATTAACTGAGCAGCGCAAAGATGATGATGTGAGTTTCTTCTTTGTGAGAAGAGTTCGTAGTGAGTAAAAAAATTGGTGTTATCGATTCTGGTATTGGTGGTACTAGTCTTCTTTTCGAATTATTAGAACGATCATTTAATGCTGATTATTTTTACCTCTCGGACTCTAAAAATGTGCCTTACGGAGGAAAGTCTCAGGACTTTATGCTGGAGAGGATGGAACTTATGCTGGCCTCACTGCCGGAGCTAGATGCATGTGTGATTGCGTGCAATACCTTAACTGCACAAACCATTGAAAAACTAAGAGAGAAAGCAAAATTTCAAATTTTTGGAATCGAGCCTTATATAAACTATATCAACCACAGGGTGAACAAAACGGAAAAAGTGGCCTTAATTGCAACGGTGGCCACCGCTCATTCTGAA
>CATLVA010000225.1 GCA_950060715.1 uncultured Oligoflexia bacterium
ATTATTATTCGCTCTTTTCACTTGAATGGCTTCATACGCCAAGTGAGCATAGGCTTCCTTCATGGTTACCGCTCGTTCAAGGATTAGCAAGTCGACTTGAAAAGATGGGGCAGCGAGGTTCAAAAGATGATGTTGAAGCTCGTCAAATGATGTCTTACCATGATCGAATGGAACAGATTAGAAAAGGGATATCGTCAAAACCACTTGAACTGAAGCGACGTTTAGCTCACCTAACATGGGGTCTACAAGCTGTGCGCTCAGGTGTTTTTGCTCAACATATTAAAGTAAACCCTAAGCTCTCCCTGAAAAACTTTATTTCAGAGCTGGGAACCCTCGAAACAGATATGAGAAAAAGCTAAAGAGTTTAAGGCAAAAACTTTAGCTGGAGATAAATATGCAAAGCTTTGAACAAGATATGATTTCCTTAGAATTTGAAGAAGTACAGGCTGTAATTGATGCAATAGAGATGCAAATGTCTGCTTCTGAGCTTCATGGCTATCAAGCAGCACTTTTAACCATGGGGATTCGTTTTGATGAACTTGGCTGGTGGGAACAGTTTCTAACAGACTACCCATTCTCCGGTAAAGAGACTCTATCTGATGAAGATAAAGTTTCTTATGAAATCGGAGAAGGAAATAGAGGTCCTTGCGCGGTTAACGTAAAGTCTTTATAAAATTTTTGATAAACGGCCGGCTGCTTTTTTGTAATCGGCCTTTTTTATAATTCCAGCATTTCACTTATCCATTTATGAAATGTTTCCTGACTAATACTTTCACCATGTGAGGGGATAACTTCTTTCACATCAAGCTCTCTAAGTTCTTTTAACGTCTCTTTGAAAATGCTTTTATCCTTAATGGAGTGTAAAACAAGACGACTGGTTCCCATTTTATGGTAAGTGCCTGCAAGCTTCATCGCAAGTTTAGTTGGTAGGTTCATATGATGATGCATGTTAAAAATTAAATCTGTTACAATGAGAATTTTTTCTTGCTTCAAATAAAAAACCGACTCCGAGAGGTTTTTTAAACCTTTGAGCTTAATGATTTTAATTTCTTTAAGCTTTAGGTTATTTAAATCTTCAAGGTTCACTCCGGAGACTCTACTAGATCTTTTTGGCCCATAGAACTTTGCTTGAGGAAATATATCTTTCATGGTCTTTAGGTGCATATGATGAAAATTATTTGGTGCTATAAAGATTAAATCTTTATGTTTTAAGTCCCTAAAACTCTTATCCTCAGCGATGATTTGACTAGGAGAGATAATAAGGGTTTTATCATTTACTTCGATAACAAATGTCTTTGTCGGAAATATGACTCCAAAGCCTGCCTTTGCTTGATAATTAAAAATTTTCATAAATTGATCCTATTTACAATAATAACTTGATCTTTAAAGTCCATTCTTTTTATCCTTTATATAAGTAGCTTTCTACTTCGTTGGCCTGAATAACGCCATAGTTTGCGGCACCAAGCCAGCCTGACATGATGATTCCCACAGATCCTGCATGAAACATACCTTGAATTTGGTGGTGTAAATTCATACTCACATCAAGTCCTTCAAATTTAGTTCCAAACGAAGAACCGTGCTCATGGTGAGTATACTTTTTTATTGTTCTTGGTGTGGCGGCATCTATGAAATCGATTTTGTTTCTGATATCTGGGATATACTTCTCCAGGCAATCGATGGTCTGAGTGATCATTTTTTCTTTTTCAGCCTCGTATTGTTCTTCTTCTAGGTCGGCCCAATCCTCCCAATTGGCATTGGTAGAGGAGACAATAGCGTAGCGAGGCTCATCATCATAAGGGCGTCCTTCTGGATAATAAACGCTAAAGGTTCGGGAGCTAATTTCCATACTCATTAGAGCTTTAGTATTGAACTCAGGGTAAGTCGAAGTGAAAACGAGATCTCCTATATAAGGAATTGATTCACCTGGCTTAATTCCCATATACACCTGACATGAGGAAGAATTAAGTCTAACTGCTTTTGTTTTTTCTACAAACTCAGGACTTAGATGCTCACTCCCAATCATAGATAGGACAGTCGTTTTAAGATTGGCATTAGAAAGAACTGCTTTGGCAGGGATAAGCTCGCCCTTAAACATAACACCTTTGACTTGATTATTCTCTATAACAATTTTATCAATCTTTGCGTGCTTTTTGATGTCGACATTATTATTTATTAGTTCATCTTGCATCATCTTGATTAGATGATCAGTACCACCTTTGAATGTGTAGACACCTTTTTTCATAAAATTCGAAAAAACGATTCCATAGGTTATGGCCGGATCATCTAGAGTTGAGCCATTAGCATAGACAATGGGCTCCATTAAAAACCGTACTATATCGTTTCTTCCAGGGAAGAATTTTTCGAATAGCTCGGCGTTTGTCATTTCCTGATCATCATAGAAATTCATACCTTCAACAAAATCGTAAAAAGCATTAACCTGTGATCTTTCAATTTTAAAATGATTCACCAGTTTTTCAGTAAAATCTTCCCGAGTAAATTCGGATTCGATTTCGTATTGAGGGTTAAGGAATTTGACCCCTTTGAGTTGGACAATATGATCGGCAATTTCTTTGTTCCAATATTTACGGCATGTTTTTTTCATCCCAAAAGGGAAGCCGTGAAGGGAGATATCGAAGACGTGTTTTTTGTTGGCACGGTAAAACCAAGTGGCAAAGCCTCCCAATTTATTATGTGCCTCTAAGAGAAGGACTGTCCTGCCAAGTTTTGCCAGTCGGTTAGCAGCAGTCATCCCGGCCAAACCGGAACCAACTACTATCACGTCATATGACTTAGTAATTTTATCTTTTGCTTTAAGTAACATGGCGGAAATTCTAGCAAAACTCCCATCCCTTTGTAAGCCTTATTTTGTTGTCATCGTTGTAATCGTCCAATCATCGTCTACACCAGGAGGATTATCCATCCAATGTTGGCAATTCTCGATCATTCGGATTGAGGCTTTATCTTCAGGCACCACAGAAAGCACCGCTTCAAATAGTTCCCGTGCCTTAGCAAACTTACCTTGGATATACAGGTCATAGGCATTTTTAAAATCACGCAGAGCGTTTTGATGCAGCATGAGAGGATGGTAGGAGTAGAGTACTTCGTAGACACCAACTGGCTCGGTCTTTCCTTTTACTCTAACTTTATCGATACAACGAGAAATATACTTTTCACGATTCATTCTCTCATAAGTGAATTCAGAGATAAGAATTTGGGCACCATAGTACTTACATAATGATTCAAGTCTAGCGCCTAAGTTCATATTATCACCAAGTGCCGTATAGGCGAAAATCGCATCGGAGCCCATGTTACCAACGGAGCATTCCCCGGAGTTTAAACCTAAACCTATTTTAAATTCAGGTAGGTTTTTTTCAGCAAACTCTGCATTAATTGCAGGTAGCGACTCAAGCATTCTAACGGCTCCTTCCATCGCTTGGTTAACGTGATCACCGATATCTAGCGGTGCTCCCCAGAAAGCAACAATTGCATCCCCGATATACTTATCTAGGGTACCGTTGGTTTCAAAAACAATATCCGTCATCTCTCCCATGTATCTATTTAGCGCTGATGCGAGCTCTGTAGGAGTTAGCTTTTCAGAAATGGAAGTAAAGTCTCTAACGTCGGAAAACAAACAGGTGATATCTTTTCTATCTCCACCAACTTTTAGTTTGTCGGGATTTTCCAACATATCATTTACAATGGCCGGTGCAACATACCTAGAGAAGGCACCTTTGATTTGTTTTTTCTCTGCCGAAGCTTTGGAAAAATTGAGTATGGTAATAAACGAATAACAAGAGACGTTGGCGATGATAACAAAAAGTAGTTTTAAGTCGAAATTTTGCGGGAAAAAATAATATTTATCTAGTAGTAAAATCCCTAGAATAATAACAATCAACGATGTGATATCGAGGATGGCGTTATTTAAGAGCATAATTAAACAAAGAAGTATCACCGAGCCTATTAGGATGCTAAGTGTGTTTTTCATAGTCTCATCAGGACCTTTGTAATAGTCATGTTCTTGTAGCATATGCGCCAAGGTCATGTGAGCGTAGACTCCAGGCAGGATTGGACTTATAGGAGTATTTCGAAGATCGTGCCAACCAGCTGCACTTGAACCGACAAAAACGATC
>CATLVA010000226.1 GCA_950060715.1 uncultured Oligoflexia bacterium
AACCACAAATCTTGCGAGCCTAGTTAAAGAAATTGCAGGTACTGAAGTTGAAGTTCTCTCCATAACAAAAGGAGTTCAAGATCCTCACTACCTCGAAGCCAAGCCATCATATATGGTAAAGCTTGCAAAGGCAGACCTCTTAATCTCTCTGGGCCTTGGTTTAGAGGGAGGGTGGCTTCCACTTTTAGTTAGAGGAGCAAGAAGACCTGAGCTTAGAGATGCCAGTCAAAGGCATATGATAGCCTCTCAATACGTCAATCTTTTGGAAGTGTTTAAAGACAGAGAAGTCACGAGAGCTGATGGAGATATTCACCCTCAAGGAAACCCACATTTCATGCTTGGTCCTAAAAACTCTATCAAGCTTGGCGAAGCTGTTCTTCAAAGACTAAGCCAATTAAAACCTGAATCTGCAAAAGCATTTTCAAAAAACTATGTTCAGTTCAAAGAGAAAATGCAGACACTTCTTGATAAACTTCACGCAAAAATAAAGCCCAACCAAAAGGTAATCAGCTACCATAGAACACTAAGTTATTTTTATTCTGAATTTCAAATCGACTTTGTAGAAGTTCTTGAACCTAAACCGGGAATTCCTCCTACAGCAAAACATATCATGCAAGTCATTGATAGAATAAAAAATGAAAAGATCAAACATGTCCTTATTGAGAATTATTTTGATGATTCCGTTGCCCATAAAATTGAATACGAAATTCCAAATCTAAAAGTGCACACAATACCAGTTGCAGTAGATGGCAGCCCAAAAATTACTGATCTATTTGAGCTATATGAAGAAATAGGCAAAATCTTTTATGAGTGAGGCCATTAGCTTTCTTCTTCCCTCATTTATCATGTGCTTCATTCTGGTAGGAATTCATTGCTACCTAGGCCTTCATGTTTTAAAACGTGGAATAGTGTTTATTGATTTATCCCTCGCTCAAGTGGCGAGTCTTGGAAGCACTGTCGCTATTTTATTTCATGTGGAGCATCACGGGAGTGGATCATATTTAATCTCACTTGTTTTTACTTTTGTCGCTGCACTTTATTTTGCCTTCATTAGAAAATCTCAACAGAATCTCTCTCAAGAGGTCATGATTGCAATTGTGTACGCCTTTGCATCAGCAAGTGTCATATTAATTCTTAACACCTTGGCCCACGGATCAGAACATATAAAAGAAGTCCTTATCGGGAGAATTTTGTGGGTGACCTGGCCAGATATAATTAAAACAACTGCTATTTACTCAATAGTCGCAATTTTACATTTTGCTTTTAGAAAAGTTTTTTTCGACCTTTCAGAGGGCAAATCATATCACTTCGTGTGGGACTTTTTGTTTTATGCTTTGTTTGGCGTGGTTATATCCTCGTCAGTTGGATTGGCCGGAATTCTCCTTGTATTTTCCTTTCTTATTGTGCCAGCTCAATTTGCCATTATGCTCGCAAAGACTATCAGAAATCAGTTACTCATAGGATGGAGTATAGGTGTCCTCGTATCACTTATTGGAATGTTTATAAGCTATCATTTTGACATGCCAGCAGGTGCAATAATCGTCACATTATTTACTGCTTTAGCGATCCTACTCTTGCCGTTTATATCATCCGACGAGGCTTAATAATTAAACTTCCAAAATAGGTACCAGCAACCAATGCCAAACCTATATTGAAGGTATTAAAAAGCTGATTGATTCCTGAAATCGTTTGATTGATAAAAAGAAATTCAAACCCTTTAAATCCAACCGATCCTGGAACGAGAAGGATAATTGAAGGCAAAGTTATATTTAAAGACGGTCTATTTAAGACTCTTGAATAACCGTTTGAAATAACCCCAATATAGATCCCTGCAATTAATGTCCCAATCAGATTTCCAAAGCTAGCTTTGACAAGAGTGTGCATGGCAAATGTTGAACATCCCGCAAGTACAATCCAAAAAGTTTCCTGCCATCTTGCCTGAAATGAAATCACGAAAGTTGAGGCCACAAGTAAAACTGCTGGAATTAATAACCATCCCGTAGATTGAAGAACTGGAGTAGCGTTTACTACCCAAATTTTTTGAGCAAGGGTACCTCCTAGAAAGGTTCCAAATCCAATCTTTAATAAGATAATAATCGCTCCAGCAAGCCTTGCAGTCCCTGCAGTCAAATTCTGAGAAGATATTTCTCCCATCGCCATAGTTAAACTAAGACCTGGAATATAATAGATAATCGCCGATAGAATTACGATTTGAGGATTAACCGTTGGAAAAAAATGAGCTGCTCCAAAGGCACAAAAACCTATTATAAAGCACAACACACCTTCCAAAATAGTATCAATTCTTTCGATTTTAACTGTCGAACTTAAAAGACCAGACATGAGCCCTAAAGTTCCGGCCAGTAATGCATCGATCAAAGACCCCTTCAGAATAATGGTGACTCCAGCAGCAAGCAGCATGATAGAAAGATTTACTAGCCACTCTGGATGTTTACTTTCTTTCTGAACGAGGTCATCAAGGATCTGAATTCCTTGCCCCAAAGAAATACTCTCATCAATCACAAGATCAACCATTTCATCGGCATGATGAAGTTTTTCTAAGTTAATCTTCCCTGGTTCAAGTCTTAGCATTCGCGTGTACTCATTACCATCTTGGGTTACAAAATGCCCCATGAAACTAGTGGGTAGAGAGAAGAACTCAGACTTGAGTTTTATTTTCTCAGCGACTTGGTACATAGCCGCTTCAATTCTATCCGAGCTTGCTCCATAGCGGTGCAAAACTCCTGCTAGCTTCATTATGAATTTAATTTTAAATAAGTCATCAGCCATTTTTTATTTTAGAGATGATTTTATTAGTGGCCCCAGTCCCAATACCAGGTGCTTTAATCAATCGATTCTCGCGGTAAAAGGTATCATCATTAATGATTTTGTCCACCAGTTGCGTAGTTTTTTTTGTTATTTTCTTAATAAGAAAGTTCTTCTTAATATCAACTAGTCGAGTCCATTCTGTAGCGTCTCTCAATATCAAACAAGGCCGATTAAAAAAGGCGGCTTCTTCTTGTATTCCCCCACTATCAGAGATAACAAAACGACAGTTTTTTAGAATAACAATAAAGGGAAGATAGGTCTGAGGAGGTATGACCTTTACTTCTTTTGCTAACTGAATATTTTTTTCTTTTAAGAATTTCTTCGTTCTTGGATGAATTGGAAAAACTACCGGCATCAGTTTAGCGGTTTGGTTAATGAATTCTATTTTTTGTTTGAATTCAGTTAAATCTTCCATGTTTTCGGCACGATGAAGAGTGGCAACAACGTAGGATTCATTTTTCAATTTAAATTTCTCTAGAACATCAGATTTGGCCATTGAAGCCCACTTTGCGGCATCAAAAACAGTACTACCAGAAAAGAATACTTTTTTAGTAACACCTTCATTTCGTAGGTGATCTACTGACTTTCTATCTGCACAAAAATAAATATCTGAAATACTATCTATTAACTTTCTATTTTGCTCTTCAGGAGACCTCTTATCAAAAGAGCGACAACCAGCTTCAACATGAATGACTTCGATACCAAGTCTCCTGCCAATCAAAGCCCCCATCATTGCTGAGTTGGTATCACCCTGAACAAGCACATAGTCTGGCTTTTCTTTTTTAAATATTTCACCAAGATCAACACTCATCTTTGCCAATTGTTTTTCGAAACCAGTTTTTGGAAGTTTTATATGATACTTCATTTTAGGAAGTTTTAATTCTTTTATCACTCCCTCTGACATATTGAGGTCATAATGCTGTCCTGTATGAATGGGAATGACTTTAAAAGATTTGGGAGCTTCTCTTAAAAAGCTACTTAGTTTTATAAACTCAGGTCGGGTTCCAAGAACAACAGCTACTTTCATATTTTTCCTAAAATAATTTTTTTAATGATTCCTAAATGACTTTTGATCGTGGCCAAAACCCTCATCTTGGATTGCCCATATTTTCGTTGAGTAAGGACTGTTGGCTTTTCGCTAACCTTTCCACCTGCTCTCAAGATAGCAAATAGATTTTCCGTCAAAAAAGTAAAATCATTTTTATCTGAAAGCTTTGCCGGTAAGGCGGAAGACTTCATCGCCCAAACCATAGCGGTAAATGTATGAATATCTGCTCGCAATACAAAACGATAA